>NZ_CP113977.2:3053804-3359185 GCF_026870175.2 Flavobacterium aestivum
CTGAAAAGGGTAGAGCCATTGCTGAAAATCCAAATGTATGTCTTTCATTTTTTTGGGAAAGTATGGAACGTCAGGTTATCATAAAAGGAATTGCCAGTAAAACATCAGAGGATATTTCAGATAATTATTTTGCATCCAGACCCGATGGAAGTAAGTTAGGAGCAATAGCATCTAACCAAAGTGAAGTTGTTGCATCCCGTTCTTTTTTGGAAGAGAATTTAAAACAATTAGAAAAAGATTTTGAAGGAAAAGAAATTCCGCGACCAAAACATTGGGGAGGCTTTTTGGTAACTCCTGTTGAAGTAGAATTTTGGCAAGGGAGACCTAATCGTATGCATGATAGAATCCTATATAGCGCTCAGGAAGATTTTTCTTGGAAAATTGAACGTCTGTCGCCTTGATTGTACTAAAATCTCATAAGAAGCAGTTAAAGTTATCTAAATTGTTGATTTTGAGTAGTGGTTTATGATTGTAAAAAGTAGTTTTGGATTATAAGAAAACAAAATAATTACAAAACTCATCAAATAGTTTAATTATAAACTATTTGACAATTAAGCTACTACAAAATTTTATGAAATTTAATTCACTACTCGCATTGTTACTAGTTTCAATAATTAGTACAATGTATTCTTGCACCACGGATGCTCATGAAATTGCTTCAGCATCTGTAGCACCAACAACTCCGACAACACCAACAGGACAAACTGGACAAACTGGACAAACTGGACAAACTGGACAAACAACATCACCTACAGAGCCATCAACTCCAACAACGTCTCCTACAGATTTAAATAATTATTCATATAGCACTTCAGAAATCCAGCTTATGGATTTAATAAATAATTATAGAGTAAGTATAGGCTTGAATCGATTAGTGGTAACTAATTATATTTCTTCTAAAGCGGCAGAACACAACAATTATATGATTGCGGCAAATATAATTAGTCACGATAATTTTGCTGTACGCTCTAGAGACATAATGACGGCATTAGGAGCTAGTTCAGTTGGGGAGAATATAGCTTGTAATAATACTACG
Organism: Flavobacterium aestivum; assembly: GCF_026870175.2. Lineage (NCBI taxonomy): Bacteria > Pseudomonadati > Bacteroidota > Flavobacteriia > Flavobacteriales > Flavobacteriaceae > Flavobacterium > Flavobacterium aestivum. The sequence continues at coordinate 3,054,841 of NZ_CP113977.2, forward strand.
CCACAAGCTGCTTTTGATGCCTGGTTAGCCAGTCCAAACCACAAGGCTAATATTGAAGGTTCATTTACCAATTTCGGAATCTCAATTAGAGCAAATTCTGAAGGGAAAAAATATTACACTAATATTTTTGCTAAAATATAATTCTTCTTTTTTGGATTCTAAAGGCTGTATCTTCAAGATGCAGCCTTTTTTGTTTTTTAGGGAAGTATGAATGCAAACCAAAATCTATGCTACATTATTTTGAATTTTTTAAACTAGTAATCTTATGATTTTAAAAGTATTAGATCTTTAATTTAAAGTATAAAACTTGTTAATATTTTCTATTAGTCTTCTTACTATTTTTCAATGATGCGGAGTGTTTTTTTTCTATAAAAAATGCCTCTATTTTTTGCAAATCATAATGTAGGATATTCCCTTTATGTTTATTCAAAATGATGTAGTTCATCTGATTTATTTGTCTGTTTGACCGAAATGCACGTCCTTTGATATAGATTTTAAAAATGAGCTTTAACTATTAACCTTAAAGGAGTTTGCCCCACAATCTACTTTAAAATTAAACTTCATTATTATGAATTCAAAATTACACCCTTTCGTATTTTTTGTTTTTATTTTGAGTTTTATGGTTTCATGTTCTCCAGAAGAAGATAATAATTCGACCTTAGAATCTCAAAAAGTGCCTATTGTTTTAAACTATGAATACAACCCTGTAGAAATAGAAACAATGGCTTTGATTAACAACTACAGAGTTAGTATTGGTTTAAATGCGTTAGAAAGAATAAATCATGTTTCTTATAAGTCAGAAGAGCATGATAATTATATGATTGCTAATAATGTGGTAAACCATGATGATTTTGCATCCCGTTCTGAAAATATAATTAAGGCTTTGGGGGCAAAAAAAGTAAGTGAGAATATTGCCTATAATTATAATAGCGCAAAAGGAGCCTTTGATGCTTGGCTAAAAAGCGAAGGACACAAAGCAAACATAGAGGGTGATTTTACTCATTTTGGCATTTCAGTGAGAGAGAATCCTGTGAACGGTAGAAAATATTACACAAATATTTTTGTAAAAATATAGATTTGACTAAAAGTGAATTTAAGTATTAAAAATTAAATATTGAATTAATAACAAAAAAGAAAGCATAATTTTTGAAAGTAATAATTAAAAGTTTATTACTGTTTTATTTTAAAAAAAAGGTCAAGTGTTTGAAGGGATAATTTTTTAAGAAAATTATTGATCTTTAATAATTATCCGTGCATTTCATCGATTTTGTTTGGTAGTTTAACATAAAGTATGTTTATTTGAAACAGAATAAACTATTAACCTAAACCTAATATTAAAGGAGTTTGCCCCACAATCTACTTTAAGCTAAACTACTTATTATCACTATGAATTCGAAATTTCTTCGTTTGACCTTTTTTGCTTTTATTTTATGTTTTATGTTTTCATGTTCCCCAGAAGACAATAATTCGGTTCCAGAATCACAATCAACATTATCTGTTTCTTCAAACTATGAATACAGTCCTCTGGAATTAGAAACGATGGAATTAATTAATAATTATAGAGTTAGTATTGGTTTAAAAGCGTTAGAAAAAGTGAACTATGTTTCTCTTAAATCTGAAGAACATGATAATTATATGATAACTAATAATGTGGTAAATCATGATGATTTTGTATCTCGTTCAGAAAATATAATTAAAGTATTAGGAGCAAAAAGTGTAGGTGAGAACGTAGCTTATAATTACAATAGTGCAAAAGGGGCTTTCGATGCTTGGTTGAATAGCTCAGCACACAAAGAAAATATAGTAGGTGATTATACTCATTTTGGTATTTCTGTAAGAGAAAATCCTGTAACTGGCAAAAAATATTACACTAATATCTTTGTAAAAATATAGATTTTATTAAAATTGAATAGATATTAAAAAGGCTACCTTGATTGGGTAGCCTTTTTTTGTTTAGAGGATTGTTTTTGGATTATAATGCTGTGATAATAAATTCACTGCGTCTGTTTTGTTGATGTTCTTCTTCGGTACATTTTACGCCATCGGAGCAGTTGTTATACAATAGACTTTCCCCATATCCTTTGCTGGATAATCGGTTAGGATTGACACCACTTTTGATAAGCCAATCTCTGGTAGATTTGGCTCTTCTGTCAGATAGTGCCTCATTGTATTTGGCGCTACCTCTGCTATCGGTATGGGAGCGGATGTCGATTTTCATGTTTGGATATTCGGCCATTACGTCCAATATTTTGGCAAGATCCAAAGCGGCTACGGGTTTAATGTCGGATTTATCAAATTCAAAGTAAATCCATTTGATACCAAAGCATTTACCCAAATCATCTCCCACGGCCACTTTACATAGCGCTTTTTCGAAGGTAAGGTTGAGTTGGGTTTTACAGTCTTTCTCTGCAATGGTTACCGTTTTTTCGGTAGTGGTATATTCTTCTTTTTCGGCTCTTACACTATAGGTTTTTTCCCCTTCAATGTCAAAGGAATAGTATCCTTTATCATCGGATTCGGTGGTTTTAAGCAATTTGTGCTGATCGTCATATAGGGAGACCTTAGATTTGGGAAGCATTTCGTTGGTTGCCAATTCAGAAGTGGTACCGTTTAACTCATATTTGCATTTTATGGGTCTTGTTTCCAGGAATTTATAGATATCATCATACCCTTTGCCGTTGTCCCTATTGGAGGAGAAGAACCCGATTCTACTTTTAGTATCAATTAGATAGGCAAAATCATCTTTAGGGGAGTTTACCTCGGCCCCCACATTTTGTACCGGACCAAAAGTTCCGTCCTCCTTGATTTGGGATACAAATACATCGAGTCCGCCAAGACCGGAATGGGTATCGGATGCAAAATAGATTTCATTGTCATCTGTAACAAACGGAAAGGTTTCCTTACCGGGCGTATTGATGGTTTTGCCTAAATTCACCGGAATGCCATAAGTCCCATCGCTATTGATACTAACCTTAAAAATATCCGATTCCCCTAAAGTACCCGGCATGTCCGATGCAAAGTACAATGTTTTCTCATCGGGACTAAGGGCAGGGTGTGCTGTACTGTAGTTATCGCTGTTAAAGGGTAACTCGGTTACATTGGTCCAGTCATTTTTGGCATAACTGGCTTTGTATATTTTAACCAAAGTAATTTTATTGTCGTCTTTCCCTTTTTTGCCTTCCAGATAATTATTTCTGGTAAAATACATGGTATTGCCGTCTTTGGTAAAAACAGCACTCGCTTCATGGAATTTTGATTTCACTCCAGGGGCAAACTTTTTAGGAGGTCCTGGGGTTAGGGAGTCTCCGGTTAGATCGCAGATATAAAGGTTAGTAAAATATTGATCGGTCCAGGTATGTTTTCTTTGCCCTAAGCTACCGGTATCTCTGGAGGAAGTAAAAACGAGTTTTCCGTTATAAAAGGAGCTACCGTAATCGGAATATTTAGAGTTCACACCGGCATCTTTGACTTTATATCTGCCGGAATTGGCTTTTATTTTATCGAGATAGTTCACCTCTTTGATGTAGGTTTCTCCTTTGGCGGGATCCTTGGATTTCTCATTGTAGAGTTTCAGCATTTCATTGGCTTTATCATTCTCCCCAATAGATCGCAAGCAATGGGCATAACGATAATAGTATTCCGGATCTACAGAAGAGGTTATGGCAAAGAGTTCCCCATACCATTTGGCGGCTTTGTCCAACTCAGCATTGAAGAAATAGGCATTGCCTAATTTCTGGTACATCTCAGCCGATTTGTATCCTTTGTTGGATACTCGCTCATAGGTCTTTATGGCATCTATATAAGCATAGTTATCATATTTTTTATCCGCATTAGATACCTTGCCCTTTTGGGCATAATTGTTAAATGAAAAAAGACCGAGTATCATCAGGTAGAGTAGAATGTTATTTTTCATAATAATTATTTTTATAGGAATTTAAAATTGTCATTTATGGTTCACGTCATTTGGATTGGTTACCAGACAGCTCATTGAATTTTTTCAGGTTCTCACCGGCTTTTTGGGTCTCACCAATAGCCCTTAACGCAATGGAATAGCGGTAATAATATACAGGTTCCAGATTGGTTGTCATCTCACATAATTCACCATAACATTTGGCGGCCTTATCCAGTTGCTCATTAAAAAAATAAGAGTCGCCTAATTTCTTTAGCATATCCGGGGATTTATATCCTTTCTCGGAAACTCTTTCATAGGTTTTTACGGCGTCAATATAGGTGTAATTGTCTTTTTTTTGGGGCTCCTTAGAAGCAGCTTTTGCTTTTTGGGCATAACTGTTAAATGATAAAAGTCCCAGTATAGTCAGGTAAAACAGTAGGTTCTTTTGCATAACGATTGGCTTTAGGGTGATTCAGGTTTGTCTTTTGCATGTTCTCAATACAGATCAATTACTTGATGCGATTTCCGGATAATTCATTGTATTTTTTCAAATTTTCACTGGCCTTTTTATCTTCCCCAATCGCTTTTAGGGATATGGCGTAGCGGTAATAACATTCAGGTTCCACATCGGTGGTTAGGGCAAATAACTCGGCATAACATTTGGCGGCTTTCTCAAATTCATCATTGAAGAAATAGGCATTGCATACTTTTTTGAGCATAAAAATGGATTTATATCCTTTCTCGGTAACTCTTTCGTAGGTTTTTACAATATCGATATAAGCGTAATCACCCATCTTCTTGGGGCTGTCAATATGGGTATTGATCTTTAATCGGTCACTTAAAGGATCAATATTTTTAGATTCAATAGAACCAACGGATTCAAGTTTGGTTTCTAACGCAGGGGCTATCGGAACAGTTTCCTTGACTTCCTGTTTCACCGGAATCTCTTCCTTGATTTCCTGTTTCACCGGTGGGGCTACCGGAGTTGTTTCCTTGATTTTCTGTTTCAGTTGGGGCTCTACTGGAGTTACAACCTGGGTATTTTGCTCTACGATTTTATCTATAACAGTAATAACCCGGGTGTTGTTGGGTCCTAAATCGAAGGTGTTGATTAATTTAGGATCCGGTACGTCATAAGTGGTGGTGTGTCCGCCAAATGTTAAGTTAATGGTTTCTACTACATGATACGATTTTACAGTCTTTACAGTTTTAACTGTTTTTACGGAAGAGATCATTGTTTCGGTTCTGGCATTTATTTGATTGTCCGCTTTTTTTTTGACGCTTGTGTCAAGCTGAACGATTTGAGCAGAACCACTAAATGAGAGAACATTTGCTATGGCTATGTAAATAAGTATCTTCTTTTTCATGATAATTATTTTTAGAAAGGAATCTTAGCTCATATCACCGGCTTAACCGTTAGAAGAATCTAGGGGTCGACATTTTACTGTTTTTCTTGAATATTTCATAACGCAAGAATATCTCGTGGGATCCGGAATTGTAATTATCCAGAGCAGTAGTTTCAAAATCATAAGCGTAACCTATGTAGAACCCGTCAGAGATTTGAAACCCAGCCATGGCACTCACAGAGGCGCTCCATCTGTAGGCAACCCCCACAGTAAATTTTTCATTGAAGAGAAAGTTACCGGAAATATCAAATTGCAATGGGGCACCCTCAGTTACTTTGGCCATAAAAGTAGGTTTGAATTTTATGGAAGAATTCAGATCAAAAACATACCCACCAATTAAATAGTAGTTTATCTTTTCTTTATAAATAGCCACTTCATTGTCGTTATAGGCATTCGTTTCTATAAAATTCGGGATCGAAAACCCTACATAGGCCTTTTGGGAATGCAGGTAAATACCTGCTCCAATGTTGGGAGAAAAGTCATTGTCAATGTTTTGAAATTGAGGGTCGGTTTGATCACCAGGATTCAATTTGGTAACATCGATACTAAAAATATTTGCAGTTCCTTTAATACCAAAAGAGAGTTTACAGGATTCAGAAAGGGGGATATAGTAGGATAGGTCCGCAGATATGGAATTGTTGGTGGAAGGACCAATTTCATCATTGACAATAGAGACTCCCAATCCAACCCTGCTGTTGTTAAAAGGGGTATTTACAGAGACAGTATTGGTAATCGGGGCTCCATCAAGACCAACCCATTGCGTACGATGCAGGGCAAAAATACTTAATGCACCTCTTGTACCCGCATAGGCAGGATTTACATTTATTGTGTTATACATATATTGGGTATATTGTGCATCTTGCTGCGCAAAACTTGCAATGGCTGTAAACATCAAAACGAAAGAGAATAATTTTGTTTTCATAGTCGATATTTGTTGGTTAAAAATGGTTGTTACCTTTTTGTAACAATCTAGCTTTGAGGTATTTTGAAATGATATTGTAGTAATTGTATTAAAGATAGTTAAAAAATACTCTGGGAATTGTCATAGCCCAGAGTATTTTTTGGGGCTCATAATTATTTGATTAAATAGAGATAACCATCTTTTTTAACACTTTGCGGTTTACCAAGACCATCGCTAGTATCATAGCTTAAGATATAGAAATAGGTACCGGTTGGTAAACCTTCTCTTTTATTGATGGTAGTTCTACCTTCTGAATATCCTCTAAAAGCATTGCTGCCATTATTATAATTGTCTTTCTCGAATACTAAAACCCCCCAACGGTTGAAAACCTCAAGTCTGATGTTTTTGTAACAATCGTTGTCGTCCAGATTATCAATTTGGAAATAATCATTTCTACCGTCCTCATTCGAAGTGAAAGCATTATGAATCACTAAGCTTTTGCAAGGAAGCACTTTACAGTCATCATTAATGTTCAGTACAAGGAATATGCTTCTAGGACAATCCCCGGCAATTTTATATTCAAAATGATAGGTGCTAATAGGAAGTCCAAAGGCATTAAGGATATTTCCGTTTACAGCTCCGGTATGATCAGAGTCTACCCAAACTCCGTCTCTAGGAGTTCCCTCAGGAAGGAAAGTAAATAGATCCACCGGGGTAGTATCTGCATTACAAGGAGATCTGTCACTAGGAATGGTTATGGTAACTGATTCTATTCCCGCCACATTAATGGTAATGGTAGCAGTAGAACAATTGTTAGGATTAGCAGCCTCACAGATTTGATAATCGAAGACGTATTGTCCCGCAGCCACATTATTTGCAATGGTGATGTTACCTTGGTCATCTATGGTGATGAATTGTCCAAGAGCGGTTAGCAATTTGAATTTAAAGTCAGCCGGATTGGCTACCACACCATTTAATAAATCATTGCTCAAGGCATTTCGAACCCCTTCCAGAACAGAACATTGTGTAACACTAAAGGTGTCATTTGTGGCTTGAATAACAAGAGGGGTATTTACAACAGTAATGGTAACCAGAGCAGAGTCACAATTACCGGCATCCGCTATTTCGCATATTTGATACGTTAGGGTATAGGTACCGCTAGGAGCATTCTCTTTTACATCAACAGATCCATCGGTGTTTAGAGTGATAGCCCCGTTAGGATCCGGAACCAAAATCGATAAGGTAACATCGGCAGGATTAACCGCAACGGTGTTTAAGTTGTCATTGTTAAAGACATTCAATATGTTTTTCACCCCATGCAATCCATCTACAGTACTGGCAGTATCATCTACCGCATCGATTAAGAATGTTGGTCTGGCGGTACACAACGGATCAGAAGGAGGGTAGTTAACAACAATAGTTTCACTTGGGTTTAAGGTGAATGTTACCGATGCGGTAGGTCGTGTGTTTTCAAAACCATCAGGGGCTTCAATCCATTTTTGACCCTCTAGCACCCAACCAGGCCAATCGGTACCATTACCGTTTTGATCCACAGTAGCCCCAGGCCATAACACTTTTCCGCTTAGCGGTAAGTTGGTCATAGTGCTAACAACGTTGTTTTTACTGTCAGTCCATGTCAATGTTAAACCATTTACTGGAGTAAAGTTATTGGCAGTGGCAGTATAACTGAAGTAAGGTACATCGTTGATACAGATCCCTTCTCCAGAGATGGTCATGCTTGGCGCTTCTATGTTTACCGTTACAGTGGCAGAATCACAATTGGTGTTATTTAGTTTTTCACAAATTTGGTACACCAATGTTTGAGGACCAACAGGGGCATCGGCCAACACATCTATAGAACCATCCGGATTTAATTGCAGGAATGGGTTAGGTGTTACAGTGGTTAGAATAACATCGGCCGGATTAACCGCAGCTGCATTCAAAGTATCATTGGTAAACACATTGATCACATTAGGCGTGATTTGGTTCACCCCGACAATGGTACCGGCATTATCATCAACGGCATCAATAGGATGGGCACTCTCGTTTACAGTTTCATCATCAGTGGCACTTACAGGAGTGTTGGTAGGAGTTAATCCATCAGCTTTGGCTACATTGATAACGGATCCTTTGTCTAAATCCTCTTGAGTTACCGTATAGCTTTGGGTGTAGTCTAAACTGGCACCCGGAGCAAGGGTTTCTATAACAGTATCAAGTCCGGTTAATGGGTCTTTTACAGTTATTTGATGCAATGTGGTATTACCCGTATTTTTTACGTTTATGGTATAGTTAATCACATCACCAACAGCGCTAAAACTAGCAGTTGTGGTTGTTTTAGTAACCGTTAATCCGGGAGTAATACAAAACGTAATTACGTTAGGATTATCACCTGCTGGTGAATCACCGGATTGATCACTCACTACAGTATCATTAGGCGCAGTACCACTAACCGAAGCCTGATTGGTAATGCTTCCGTTATCGATATCGGCTTGGGTTACAGTATAAGTGGCTTTGTAAATCCAGGTTTCGGTAACCTCCAATATATTGTTGTTATTGCTGTCACCGCTTTGTAGCGCTATGGCAGATAAGCCAGCATGAAGATCAGTGACAGTTATATTGTGCAAACTCACAATACCGGAATTGGTCACTGTAAAGGTATAGGTTACCACATCGCCAACGGCTAGAGTAGAGCATCCGTTTGGTCCCACTTCTATATCATTGGTTTTTACTAAACGAATACCAGCGTTAGTACAGATAGGGATTACATTAGGATTATCACCCGTTGGGGAATCACCGGATTGGTCACTCACTGTGGCATTATTTGGCGCAGTACCACTAACCGATGCTTGATTGGTAATGCTTCCGTTATCAATATCGGCTTGGGTTACGGTATAAGTGGCTTTATAAATCCAGGTTTCTGTAACCTCAAGTATATTGTTGTTATTGCTATCACCGCTTTGTAGTGCTATGGCTGATAAACCGGTATGTGGGTCGGTAACAGTTATATTATGTAAACTCACATTGCCGGGATTCGTTACCGTAAAAGTATAAGTCACCACATCACCTACCGCTAGGACAGCGCATCCGTTTGGTCCAACTTCTATGTTGTTGGTTTTTACTAAAGCGATTTTAGGGTTAGTACAGATAGGGATTACATTAGGATTATTACCTGTTGGTGAATCACCTGATTGATCGGTCACTATGGTATTATTTGGTGCAGTACCATTAACATAAGCTTGATTGGTAATGCTTCCGTTATCAATATCGGCTTGGGTTACGGTATAAGTGGCTTTATAAATCCAAGTTTCAGTAACCTCCAATATGTTGTTATTATTGCTATCTCCGCTTTGTAGTGCTATTGCAGATAAACCAGTATGAGGGTCGGTGACAGTTATGTTGTGTAAACTTACATTACCGGGATTAGTTACTTTAAAGGTATAAGTCACCACATCACCAACCGCAAGAGTAGCGCATCCGTTTGGCCCAACTTCGATGTCATTGGTTTTGACTAAAGCAATTTTAGGATTAGTACAAATTGGGATTACATTAGGATTATCACCTGTTGGTGAATCACCAGATTGGTCAGTTACTACGGTGTTATTTGGCGCAGTACCGTTAACCGAAGCTTGATTGATAATGTTGCCATTATCAATATCGGCTTGAGTTACAGTATAAGTGGCTTTATAAATCCAAGTTTCTGTAACCTCCAATATGTTGTTATTATTGCTATCGCCGCTTTGTAATGCTATGGCAGATAAGCCGGTATGTGGGTCGGTGACAGTTATATTGTGTAAACTCACATTACCAGAATTAAACACTTTAAAGGTATAAGTCACTACGTCACCAACTGCTAGAGTAGCACATCCATTTGGTCCAACTTCGATGTCATTGGTTTTAACTAAAGTAATTTTAGGATTAGTACAAATAGTAATTACATTAGGAACATTACTTGTTGGTGAATCACCAGATTGATCGGTTACTACGGTGTTATTTGGTGCAGTACCATTAACCGAAGCTTGATTGGTAATGCTACCGTTATCAATATCGGTTTGGGTTACGGTATAAGTGGCTTTATAAATCCAGGTTTCAGTAACTTCTAAGATATTGTTATTATTACTATCGCCGCTTTGTAGTGCAATGGCAGATAAACCAGTATGAGGGTCGGTGACAGTTATATTGTGCAAACTCACATTACCTGGATTAGTCACCTTAAAGGTATAAGTAACTATATCACCAACTGCTAAGATAGCGCATCCGTTCGGACCAACTTCAATGTTATTATTTTTTACTAAATTAATATTAGGATTAGTACAAATAGGAATTACATTAGGATTATTATCCGTTGGCGAATCACCAGATTGGTCGGTTACTATGGCATTATTAGGCGCAGTACCATTAACCGAAGCTTGATTAGTAATGCTTCCGTTATCAATATCAGCTTGGGTTACAGTATAGGTAGCTTTATAAATCCAAGTTTCGGTAACCTCTAGTTTATTATTGTTATTGCTATCACCACTTTGTAACACAATTGCGGATAAACCGGTATGAGGGTCGGTAACAGTTATATTATGTAAACTCACATTACCAGGATTAGTTACTGTAAAAGTATAAGTCACTACATCGCCAACTGCTAAGGTAGCGCATCCGTTTGGTCCAACTTCTATGTTATTACTTTTTACTAAAGTAATTTTAGGTGTTTGAGTCAAAGGAGTCATTGTACAATCAGGACATTGAGGATTAATAGGGCAAGATGTACAAGGTGTAGGATCAGTAGATGTGTCTTTTACGTCAGCACCGGTTGGAGGTGTACCAATAGCAGTAGCCCAGTTATAAACAACTCCAGAATCAATTTCATTTTGTGTAATGGCATGACTAGCAGTAAACGTAGAACTATCTGATGCGCCAGGAGCAAGAGACGCAATTGGACCACCAGAAACAACAGCATTAATATCCGTAACTTTAATGTTTGTTAGAGTTACGTTACTAGTATTAGTTATAACAAAATTATAGATTACTTTATCTCCAATATTTGTTATACCGTCTGCATTAGTGTCTTGATATGTTCCATCTTTGGTAATCTCAACAGAACATGAATTTATAGTTAAGATAACTGGAGTACGGTTCAAATTAGTACAAAGAGTAGTATTATTTACAGCTTGAGCATAATAAGTAACAGTTCCTACTGTATTTAGAGTTGGGCTGCTTATAGAACTACCTCCGATTGCAGTGGTATACCAATCAATATGTTGACCTGCTGGTACTGTGGCTGTAGCTGTTAATGTTTGTATTGAAGGAGCCATACATTCGGTTATGTTACCTCCGGAAATGGGTGGAGCTGGAAGTGAATTCACTGTTACAGATGTAGTTGCTGTTACAGCGGCACATCCGCCAGCAGCTGCAATAGTGTAGGTAACGGTATAGGTTCCGGCAGTACTTGAGCTTGGCGTAATTTCTCCAGTTGCAGCATCAATTGTTAATCCTGCTGTAGAGCTATAAATGCCACCAGTATAAATTCCAGTACCAGTTAAGGTCACAGACTGAGTAGTTACCGAAGTACACCAAGGAGAACCTGAATAGGAGATATGAGCTGTTGGCAAAGTTGTTATGGTAACCGAAGTAGTTGCTGTTACTGCTGCGCATCCACCAGCTGCGGCAATAGTATAAGTAACAGTATAGGTTCCGGCTGTACTGGTACTTGGGGTTATTGTACCAGTTGAAGCGTTAATAGTCAGACCTACAGTTGAGCTATACACTCCACCAGTATAAACTCCGGTTCCAGTTAAGGTTACCAATTTGGCTGTTGCCGAAGTACACCAAGGAGAACCTGAGTAAGAGATATTCGCAGTTGGCAAAGCAGTTATTTTTACCGAAGTAGTTGCTGTTACAGCTGCGCATCCTCCAGCTGCGGCAATAGTATAAGTAACGGTATAGGTTCCGGCAGTACTGGTGCTTGGAGTAATTTCTCCAGTTGCAGCATCAATTGTCAAACCAGCTGTGGAGCTATAAACACCACCAGTATAAATTCCAGTACCAGTTAAGGTTACTGACTGAGTAGTTGCAGTAGTACACCAAGGAGAACCTGAGTAGGAAATACTCGCAGTTGGTAAAGTTGTTATGGTTACTGAAGTGGTTGCTGTTACAGCGGCGCATCCACCAGCTGCGGCAATAGTATAGGTAACGGTATAGGTTCCCGCTGTACTAGTGCTTGGGGTTATTGCACCAGTTGAAGCGTTAATAGTCAGACCAGCTGTTGAGCTATACACTCCACCGGTATAAACTCCTGTTCCGGTTAAGGTTACAGACTTGACTGTTGCCGAAGTACACCAAGGAGAACCTGAGTAAGAGATATTGGCAGTTGGCAAAGCGGTTATTTTTACCGAAGTAGTTGCTGTTACAGCGTTGCATCCTCCAGCAGCTGTAATAGTATAAGTAATGGTATAGGTTCCGGCAGTACTGGTGCTTGGAGTAATTTCTCCAGTTGCAGCATCAATAGTTAAGCCCGCAGTTGAGCTGTAAACTCCACCGGTATATACTCCGGTACCTGTTAGGGTTACAGACTGAGTAGTTGCTGTCGTACACCAAGGAGAACCCGAGTAAGAGATATTGGCAGTTGGCAAAGTTGTTATGGTTATGGAAGTGGTTGCTGTTACAGCGGCGCATCCGCCAGCTGCTACAGTGGTATAGGTAACAGTGTAGGTTCCTGCTGTACTGGTGCTTGGGGTTATTGCACCTGTTGAAGCATTAATAGTTAGACCTGCTGTTGAGCTGTACACTCCACCAGTATAGGCTCCGGTTCCGGTTAAGGTTACAGACTTGGCAGTTGCAGTAGTACACCAAGGTGAACCTGAGTAAGAGATATTGGCAGTCGGTAAAGCGGTTATGGTTACCGAAGTGGTTGCTGTTACAGCGGCACATCCGCTAGATGCTGCAATAGTGTAGGTAACGGTATAGGTTCCCGCTGTACTGGTGCTTGGAGTAATTTCTCCAGTCGAAGCATCAATAGTCAAGCCTACGGTTGAGCTATAAACTCCACCGGTTGCACCTGTTAAAGTTACTGACTGAGTAGTTGCAGTAGTACACCAAGGAGAACCTGAGTAGGAGATATTGGCATTTGGCAAAGTTGTTATGGTTACGGAAGTTATTGCTGTTACAGCCGCGCATCCGCCAGCTGCTGCAGTGGTATAGGTAACAGTGTAGGTTCCCGCTGTACTGGTGCTTGGGGTTATTGCACCTGTTGAAGCATTAATAGTTAGACCAGCTGTTGAGCTGTACACTCCACCAGTATAGGCTCCGGTTCCAGTTAAGGTTACTGACTTGACAGTTGCAGTAGTACACCAAGGAGAGCCAGAATAGGAGATATTAGCAGTTGGTAAAGCGGTTATGGTTACTGAAGCAGTTGCTGTTACAGCTGCACATCCGCTAGATGCTGCAATAGTGTAGGTAACGGTATAGGTTCCCGCTGTACTGGTGCTTGGAGTAATTTCTCCAGTCGAAGCATCAATAGTCAAGCCTACAGTTGAGCTATAAACTCCACCGGTTGCACCTGTTAAAGTTACTGACTGAGTAGTTGCAGTAGTACACCAAGGAGAACCTGAGTAGGAGATATTGGCAGTTGGCAAAGTTGTTATGGTTACCGAAGTTGTTGCTGTTACAACGGCACATCCGCTAGCTGCCGCAACAGTATAGGTAACAGTATAGGTTCCGTCTGTACTGGTGCTTGGGGTTATTGCACCTGTCGAAGGATCAATAGTCAAGCCCGCTGTTGAGCTATACACTCCACCGGTATAGGCTCCGGTTCCAGTTAAAGTTACAGACTTGGTAGTTGCAGTAGTACACCAAGGAGAACCTGAGTAGGAGATATTGGCAGTTGGCAAAGCGGTTATGGTTACCGAAGTAGTTGCCGTTACAGCGGAGCATCCGCCAGCTGCTGCAATAGTGTAGGTAACAGTATAGGTTCCTGCTGTACTGGTGCTTGGGGTTATTTCTCCAGTTGAGGCATTAATAGTCAGACCTGCTGTTGAGCTGTAAACTCCTCCAGTATAAACTCCGGTTCCAGTCAAGGTTACAGACTTGGCAGTTGCTGTCGTACACCAAGGAGAGCCTGAGTAGGAGATATTGGCAGTTGGCAAAGCGGTTATGGTTACCGAAGTGGTTGCTGCTACAGCGGCACATCCGCCAGCTGCCGCAATAGTATAAGTAACAGTATAGGTTCCTGCTGTACTGGTGCTTGGGATTATTTCTCCAGTTGCAGCATTAATAGTCAAGCCTGCTGTTGAACTGTAAACTCCACCTGTGTTTCCAGTTAAGGCTACCGATTGGGAAGCTGCTGTTGTACACCAAGGAGAGTCTGAGTAGGAGATACTCGCAGTTGGTAATGCTGTTATGGTTACTAAAGTAGTCGCTGTAACTGCAGCGCATCCTCCAGCTGCTGCAATGGTGTAGGTAACGGTATAGGTTCCGGCTGTACTGGTACTTGGTGTAATTTCTCCAGTTGCAGCATCGATAATCAAACCTGCTGTAGAGCTGTAAACTCCGCCAGTATAAACCCCAGTTCCAGTCAAGGTCACCGATTGGGCAGTTGCTGTCGTACACCAAGGAGAACCTGAGTAAGAGATATTGGCTGTTGGTAACGCAGTTATTGTTACTGATGTAGTTGCTGTTACAGCAGCACATCCAGCTGCTGCGGCAATAGTATAGGTGACGGTATAGGTTCCGGCTGTACTGGTGCTTGGGGTTATTTCTCCAGTTGCAGCATTAATAGTCAATCCAGCTGTTGAGCTGTAAACTCCGCCAGTATAAACTCCGGTTCCGGTCAAGGTCACCGATTGGGCAGTTGCTGTAGTACACCAAGGAGAATCAGAGTAAGAGATATTGGCTGTTGGTAACGCAGTTATTGTTACTGATGTAGTTGCTGTTACAGCCGCACATCCACCAGCTGCGGCAATAGTATAGGTAACGGTATAGGTTCCGGCTGTACTGGTGCTTGGCGTTATTGCACCTGTCGAAGGATCAATAGTCAAGCCCGCTGTTGAGCTATACACTCCACCGGTATATACTCCGGTACCTGTTAGGGTTACAGACTGAGTAGTTGCTGTCGTACACCAAGGAGAACCTGAGTAGGAGATATTGGCATTTGGCAAAGCTGTTATGGTTACCGAAGTGGTTGCGGTTACAGCGGAGCATCCGCCAGCTGCAGCAATGGTATAGGTAACGGTATAGGTTCCGGCTGTACTGGTGCTTGGGGTTATTTCTCCAGTTGAGGCATTAATAGTCAGACCTGCTGTTGAGCTGTAAACTCCGCCTGTATTACCGGTTAAGGTTACTGACTGAGGAGTTACCGTTTTACACCAAGGTGAACCTGTATAGGAAATACTTGCAGTTGGTAATTGTGTCACTTTTATAGAAACTGGTTCTGAAAATACAGTTCCGCAAGCACCATTAACTACTGCTCGATAATATGTTGTAGTTGTTAGACCACTTGCTGTGTAGGTAGTAACTCCAGAGGTACTTGGAATAGTTGTCCAATTACTAGTCCCATTAGGAGATGATTCCCATCTGTCAACAGTTCCTGTTTGACCTGATAATTTTAATTCTGTGCTATTACTAACAGAACAAACGGTACTTTCTCCGCTAATTATTCCAGCTGCAGTTGTAAGCAAGAAATTAACATCAATAGGATCTGCAAAATCCTTTGGTTGTGCTCCACCACCAGCTGAAGTTTTTGATTTTACAAAAATGGATTTTATTCTAATATTTGCACAGGGATCAACATCTTTTAATAATGCAGTTAAATCAACAGCTCCTTCAATAAATGTATTTGTGCTATAAGTATTTCCCCCGAACACTTTATAAAGTGAAGGGGTATTAATAGTTCCGCTATTTGTTGCTGCATATACTGAGTTAGCAGGAGGTGTATGTGATACATATTTATAACCTGTTCCGTCATTTTCCCAAACACTATATTCAAAACCAGCCATACCACTAGTAAAAGTTACAGTAAGAATAAAATCGTTTTCTGTTCGACCTCCAGAAGAACTTAGAGGAACAGAGGTTGAAAATCCACCAGAAAGATTACCAGCGCTATAGTTTTTTGTTAAACGATCTTGAAGGAATTCAAAATCCATATAGGCATTTGCAGTGCTGGCACTTAATCGATCTGCAGCAAAAACGGCCCATACATGACCATCTTTTGTAGTAAAATGGAGCAGTACGTTATTCATGTCGGTTTTGTCATTGGCACCACCCGTTACCCATGTCATAATATTTGGGTTATCATCTATTTTAATACCTCCAGAAAATATGTTATCCGAGGTGCTATAAGGGTCTGTTAAATGGAAAGTAGTTACAGAATTTACAGGAACTCCTGCATTTGTAAGTACAAAACCACCGCTTCCAGTCCCAGCTAACCAGTCACCCGCTGTTGAATTTGCCTGAAGATTTCCTAAAATGCTGAAACCTCCACTTGGTGGATTAACTGTTACTGTACCCGTACCAATTTGGGCAATTGTTATAGTTGAATAACTCAAGAAGCATACTAAAAAAAAGGTAAACAATTTTGTCGAATGGGTAAAAAATGTTTTCATATTGATTTTTTTTAAATCGTTAGAAAGTATTATGAGTATATAGTGAAACCCACATATAATAGGACATACGTGAATTGTTGAATAGCTAATTTTATAAAACTATAGAGCTTTATAAAAATCAAATAAATAGACTTTGTGGTTACTCGAATAAGTAGCAAAAAACCAAAATCCTTGATAATTGATTTATGCTTTTTTAAGTTTTACTTACTTTGAATTTTGAGTAATGTATTGATAAAATATAGTAGAAGCAATCTTGTACAAAAAGAATGCTTATAAGAAAAAGTAAGTTTTTATTCCCATATATTTTAGTGTTAAGTTAATACTAGATTAGGGTCTTTTTATATATTATCGTATCCAATTTTTTTTATTTTTACCTTTGTAACTTATTGGTAGTAATAAAGTTAAGTATTAATATTTAATTATGGTACTAAAATTCCATTAATAGCATAAAAACTCGTTAAAAAACAATCTTTTAAAATTATGCTGAAAATTATTTCATTTTGCTTCTGTTTTTTTGCTAATTATCTAGTTATTAGGTGATAATTGTAGGAAAGAATTAAAAAAATATTTCAGATTTTAAAAGAAAAGATAAAAGGCTACCTTGATTGGGTAGCCTTTTTGGTTCAGAGGATTGTTTTTGGATTATAATGCTGTGATAATAAATTCGCTGCGTCTGTTTTGTTGGTGTTCTTCTTCGGTACATTTTACGCCATCGGAGCAGTTGTTATACAATAGACTTTCCCCATATCCTTTGCTGGATAATCGGTTAGGGTTGATACCGTTTTTGATAAGCCATTCTCTGGTAGATTTGGCTCTTCTGTCGGACAAGCCTTCGTTGTATTTGGCGCTACCTCTACTATCGGTATGAGAGCGGATGTCGATTTTCATGTTTGGATACTCGGCCATTACGTCCAATATTTTGGCAAGATCCAAAGCGGCTACTGGTTTAATGTCGGATTTATCAAATTCAAAATAAATCCATTTGATGCCAAAGCATTTACCTAAGTCATCTCCAACGGCCACTTTACATAGCGCTTTTTCGAAAGTAAGGTTGAGTTGGGTTTTACAGTCTTTCTCGGCAATGGTTACCGTTTTTTCGGTAGTGGTATATTCTTCTTTTTCGGCTCTTACGCTATAGGTTTTTTCCCCTTCAATATCAAAGGAATAGTATCCTTTATCATCGGATTCGGTGGTTTTAAGCAATTTGTGCTGATCGTCATATAGGGAGACCTTAGATTTGGGAAGCATTTCGTTGGTTGCCAATTCAGAAGTGGTACCGTTTAACTCATATTTGCATTTTATGGGTCTTGTTTCCAGGAATTTATAGATATCATCATACCCTTTGCCGTTGTCCCTATTGGAGGAGAAGAACCCGATTCTACTTTTAGTATCAATTAGATAGGCAAAATCATCTTTAGGGGAGTTTACCTCGGCGCCCACATTTTGTACCGGACCAAAAGTTCCGTCCTCCTTGATTTGGGATACAAATACATCGAGTCCGCCAAGACCGGAATGGGTATCGGATGCAAAATAGATTTCATTGTCATCTGTAACAAACGGAAAGGTTTCCTTACCGGGCGTATTGATGGTTTTGCCTAAATTCACCGGAATGCCATAAGTCCCATCGCTATTGATACTAACCTTAAAAATATCCGATTCCCCTAAAGTACCCGGCATGTCCGATGCAAAGTACAATGTTTTCTCATCGGGACTAAGGGCAGGGTGTGCTGTACTGTAGTTATCGCTGTTAAAGGGTAACTCGGTTACATTGGTCCAGTCATTTTTGGCATAACTGGCTTTGTATATTTTAACCAAAGTAATTTTATTGTCGTCTTTCCCTTTTTTGCCTTCCAGATAATTATTTCTGGTAAAATACATGGTATTGCCGTCTTTGGTAAAAACAGCACTCGCTTCATGGAATTTTGATTTCACTCCAGGGGCAAACTTTTTAGGAGGTCCTGGGGTTAGGGAGTCTCCGGTTAGATCGCAGATATAAAGGTTAGTAAAATATTGATCGGTCCAGGTATGTTTTCTTTGCCCTAAGCTACCGGTATCTCTGGAGGAAGTAAAAACGAGTTTTCCGTTATAAAAGGAGCTACCGTAATCGGAATATTTAGAGTTCACACCGGCATCTTTGACTTTATATCTGCCGGAATTGGCTTTTATTTTATCGAGATAGTTCACCTCTTTGATGTAGGTTTCTCCTTTGGCGGGATCCTTGGATTTCTCATTGTAGAGTTTCAGCATTTCATTGGCTTTATCATTCTCCCCAATAGATCGCAAGCAATGGGCATAACGATAATAGTATTCCGGATCTACAGAAGAGGTTATGGCAAAGAGTTCCCCATACCATTTGGCGGCTTTGTCCAACTCAGCATTGAAGAAATAGGCATTGCCTAATTTCTGGTACATCTCAGCCGATTTGTATCCTTTGTTGGATACTCGCTCATAGGTCTTTATGGCATCTATATAAGCATAGTTATCATATTTTTTATCCGCATTAGATACCTTGCCCTTTTGGGCATAATTGTTAAATGAAAAAAGACCGAGTATCATCAGGTAGAGTAGAATGTTATTTTTCATAATAATTATTTTTATAGGAATTTAAAATTGTCATTTATGGTTCACGTCATTTGGATTGGTTACCAGACAGCTCATTGAATTTTTTCAGGTTCTCACCGGCTTTTTGGGTTTCTCCAATAGCTCTTAATGCAATGGAATAGCGGTAATAATATACAGGTTCCAGATTGGTTGTCATCTCACATAATTCACCGTAACATTTGGCGGCCTTCTCCAGTTGTTCATTAAAGAAATAAGAGTCGCCCAATTTCTTTAGCATATCTGGGGATTTATATCCTTTCTCGGAGACTCTTTCATAGGTTTTTACGGCGTCAATATAGGTGTAATTGTCTTTTTTTTGGGGCTCCTTAGAAGCAGCTTTTACTTTTTGGGCATAACTGCTAAGAGAGAAAAGTCCCAGTATAGTCAGATAAAATAGTAGGTTCTTTTGCATAACGATTGGCTTTAGGGTGATTCAGGTTTATCTTTTGCATGTTCTCATTACAGATCAATTACTTGATGCGATTTCCGGATAATTCATTGTATTTTTTCAAATTTTCACTGGCCTTTTTATCTTCCCCAATCGCTTTTAGGGAGATGGCGTAGCGGTAATAGTATTCAGGTTCCACATCGGTGGTTAGGGCAAATAACTCGGCATAACATTTGGCGGCTTTCTCAAATTCATCATTGAAGAAATAGGCATTGCATACTTTTTTGAGCATAAAAATGGATTTATATCCTTTCTCGGTAACTCTTTCGTAGGTTTTTACAATATCGATATAAGCGTAATCACCCATCTTCTTGGGGCTGTCAATATGGGTATTGATCTTTAATCGGTCACGTAAAGGATCAATATTTTTAGATCCAATAGAACCAACGGATTCAACTTTGGTCTCTACCGGAGCGGCTATCGCGGTTTCCTGTTTCACTAGGGGCTCTATCGGAATCGCTTCCTTTGTTTCCTCTTTTATTGGGGTTTTAACCGGTGTTGTTTCTTTGGTTTCCTGTTTCAGTTGGGGCTCTACTGGAGTTACAACCTGGGTATTTTGCTCTACGATTTTATCTATAACAGTTATAACCCGGGTGTTGTTGGGACCCAAATCGAAGGTGTTGATTAATTTAGGATCCGGTACGTCATAAGTGGTGGTGTGTCCTCCAAATGTTAAGTTAATGGTTTCTACTACATGATACGATTTTACAGTCTTTACCGTTTTAACCGTTTTTACGGAAGAGGTCATTGTTCCGGTTCTGGCATTTATTTGGTTGTCCGCTTTTTTTTTCACGCTTGTGTCAAGCTGAACGATTTGGGCAAAACCATTCAATGAGAGAATATTTGCTATGGCTATGTAAATAAGTATCTTCTTTTTCATGATAATTATTTTTAAAAGGAATCTTAGCGCATATCACCGTTTTTTAGATGTTTGCCATTACACTAGAAAAATCTAGGGGTAGACATTTTACTGTTTTTCTTGAATATTTCATAACGCAAGAATATCTCATGAGATCCGGAATTGTAATTATCCAGAGCAGTAGTTTCAAAATCATAGGCGTAACCTATATAGAACCCGTCAGAGATTTGAAACCCAGCCATGGCACTCACAGAGGCGCTCCATCTGTAGGCAACCCCCACAGTAAATTTTTCATTGAAGAGAAAGTTACCGGAAATATCAAATTGTAATGGGGCACCCTCAGTCACTTTGGCCATAAAAGTAGGTTTGAATTTTATGGAAGAATTCAGATCAAAAACATACCCACCAATTAAATAGTAGTTTATCTTTTCTTTATAAATAGCCACTTCATTGTCGTTATAGGCATTAGTTTCTATAAAATTCGGGATCGAAAACCCTACATAGGCCTTTTGGGAATGCAGGTAAATACCTGCTCCAATGTTGGGAGAAAAGTCATTGTCAATGTTTTGAAATTGAGGGTCGGTTTGATCACCAGGATTCAATTTGGTAACATCAATGCTAAAAATATTTGCAGTTCCTTTGATACCAAAAGAGAGTTTACAGGATTCAGAAAGGGGGATATAGTAGGATAGGTCCGCAGATATGGAATTGTTGGTGGAAGGACCAATTTCATCATTGACAATAGAGACTCCCAATCCAACCCTGCTGTTATTAAAAGGGGTATTTACAGAGACAGTATTGGTAATCGGGGCTCCATCAAGACCAACCCATTGCGTACGATGCAGGGCAAAAATACTTAATGCACCTCTTGTACCCGCATAGGCAGGATTTACATTTATTGTGTTATACATATATTGGGTATATTGTGCATCTTGCTGCGCAAAACTTGCAATGGCTGTAAACATCAAAACGAAAGAGAATAATTTTGTTTTCATAGTCGATATTTGTTGGTTAAAAATGGTTGTTACGTTTTTGTAACAATCTAGCTTTGAGGTATTTTGAAATGATATTGTAGTAATTGTATTAAAGATAGTTAAAAAATACTCTGGGAATTGTCATAGCCCAGAGTATTTTTTGGGGCTCATAATTATTTGATTAAATAGAGATAACCATCTTTTTTAACACTTTGCGGTTTACCAAGACCATCGCTAGTATCATAGCTTAAGATATAGAAATAGGTACCGGTTGGTAAACCTTCTCTTTTATTGATGGTAGTTCTACCTTCTGAATATCCTCTAAAAGCATTGCTGCCATTATTATAATTGTCTTTCTCGAATACTAAAACACCCCAACGGTTGAAAACCTCAAGTCTGATGTTTTTGTAACAATCGTTGTCGTCCAGATTATCAATTTGGAAATAATCATTTCTACCATCCTCATTCGAAGTGAAAGCATTATGAATCACTAAGCTTTTACAAGGAAGCACTTTACAATCATCATTAATGTTCAGTACAAGGAATATGCTTCTAGGGCAATCCCCGGCAATTTTATATTCAAAATGATAGGTGCTAATAGGAAGTCCAAAGGCATTAAGGATATTTCCGTTTACAGCTCCGGTATGATCAGAGTCTACCCAAACCCCGTCTCTAGGAGTTCCCTCAGGAAGGAAAGTAAATAAATCCACCGGAGTAGTATCAGCATTACAAGGAGATCTATCACTTGGAATGGTTATGGTAACTGATTCGATTCCAGCCACATTAATGGTAATGGTAGCAGTAGAACAATTGTTGGGATTAGCAGCCTCACAGATTTGATAATCGAAGACGTATTGTCCCGCAGCCACATTATTTGCAATGGTGATATTACCTTGTTCATCTATGGTGATGAATTGTCCAAGAGCGGTTAGCAATTTGAATTTAAAGTCAGCCGGATTGGCTACCACACCATTTAATAAATCATTGCTTAAGGCATTTCGAACCCCTTCCAGAACAGAACATTGCGTAACGCTAAAGGTGTCGTTTGTGGCTTGAATAACAAGAGGGGTATTTACAACAGTAATGGTAACCAGAGCAGAATCACAATTACCGGCATCCGCTATTTCGCATATTTGATAGGTTAAGGTATAGGTACCGCTAGGAGCATTCTCTTTTACATCAACAGATCCATCGGGGTTTAGAGTGATAGCTCCGTTAGGATCAGGAACCAAAATCGATAAGGTAACATCGGCCGGATTAACCGCAACGGTGTTTAAGGTGTCATTATTAAAGACATTCAATATGTTTTTCACCCCATGCAATCCATCTACGGTACTGGCAGTATCATCTACCGCATCGATTAAGAATGTTGGTCTGGCGGTACACAACGGATCAGAAGGAGGGTAGTTAACAACAATAGTTTCACTAGGGTTTAAGGTAAATGTTACCGATGCAGTAGGTCGTGTGTTTTCAAAACCATCAGGGGCTTCAATCCATTTTTGACCCTCTAGAACCCAACCAGGCCAATCGGTACCATTGCCGTTTTGATCCACAGTAGCCCCAGGCCATAACACTTTTCCGCTTAGCGGTAAGTTGGTCATAGTGCTAACAACGTTGTTTTTGCTGTCAGTCCAAGTCAATGTTAAACCATTTACCGGAGTAAAGTTATTGGCAGTGGCAGTATAACTAAAGTAAGGCACATCGTTGATACAGATCCCTTCTCCGGAGATGGTCATGCTTGGCGCTTCTATGTTTACCGTTACAGTGGCAGAATCACAATTGGTGTTGTTTAGTTTTTCACAGATTTGGTACACCAATGTTTGAGGACCCACAGGGGCATCAGCCAACACATCTATAGAACCATCCGGATTTAATTGCAGGAATGGGTTAGGTGTTACAGTGGTTAGAATAACATCGGCAGGATTAACCGCAGCTGCGTTTAAAGTATCATTGGTAAATACATTGATCACATTAGGCGTGATTTGGTTCACCCCGACAATGGTACCGGCATTATCATCAACGGCATCAATAGGATGGGCACTCTCGTTTACAGTTTCATCATCGGTGGCACTCACAGGCGTATTGGTAGGAGTTAATCCATCAGCTTTGGCTACATTGATAACGGATCCTTTGTCTAGATCCTCTTGAGTTACTGTATAGCTTTGGGTGTAGTCTAAACTGGCACCCGGAGCTAGGGTTTCTATAACAGTATCAAGTCCGGTTAATGGGTCTTTTACGGTTATTTGGTGCAATGTGGTATTACCTGTATTTTTTACGTTTATGGTATAGTTAATTACATCACCAACGGCGCTAAAACTGGCAGTTGTGGTTGTTTTGGTAACGGTTAATCCAGGAGTAATACAAAACGTAATTACATTAGGATTATCACCTGCTGGTGAATCACCGGATTGATCACTCACTACAGTATCATTAGGCGCGGTACCACTAACCGAAGCCTGATTGGTAATGCTTCCGTTATCGATATCGGCTTGGGTTACAGTATAAGTGGCTTTATAAATCCAGGTTTCGGTAACCTCCAGTATGTTATTGTTATTGCTATCACCGCTTTGTAGCGCTATGGCAGATAAGCCAGGATGAAGGTCAGTAACAGTTATGTTGTGCAAACTCACAATACCGGAATTGGTCACCGTAAAGGTATAGGTTACCACATCGCCAACGGCTAGAGTAGAGCATCCGTTTGGTCCCACTTCGATGTCATTGGTTTTTACTAAACGAATACCAGCGTTAGTACAAATAGGGATTACGTTAGGATTATCACCTGTTGGGGAATCACCGGATTGGTCACTCACTGTGGCATTATTAGGCGCGGTACCACTAACCGAAGCCTGATTGGTAATGCTTCCGTTATCAATATCGGCTTGGGTTACGGTATAGGTGGCTTTATAAATCCAGGTTTCGGTAACCTCAAGTATATTGTTGTTATTGCTATCTCCGCTTTGTAGTGCTATGGCAGATAAGCCGGTATGTGGGTCGGTAACAGTTATATTATGTAAACTCACATTACCCGGATTGGTCACTGCAAAGGTATAGGTTACCACATCGCCAACCGCTAGGACAGCGCATCCGTTTGGTCCAACTTCTATGTTGTTGGTTTTTACTAAAGCGATTTTAGGTGTTTGAGTCAAAGGTGTGATAGTACAATCTGGACATTGAGGGTTAATAGGGCAAGTTGTACAAGGTGTAGGATCAGTAGACATAGATGATATATCATCACCAGTAGGAGGAGTTCCAGTAACTTTAGACCAGTTATAAACAATTCCAGAATCTATATCACTTTGTGTTATTGCATGAATCGCGGTAAAAGTCGTACTATCTGTGGCACCAGGGGCAAGAGAAGCAATTGGGCCACCAGAAACAACAGCATTAATATCCGTAACTGTAATGTTTGTCATAGTTACGTTACTAGTATTGGTTACAACAAAATTATATATTACGTTATCTCCAATATTAGTTATGCCATCTGCATTGGTATCTTGATAGGTTCCATCTTTCGTAATTTTAAGCGAGCATGAGTTTATGGTTAAGACTACTGGAGTACGAGTAGAACTCACACAAGAAGTGATATTATTTACAGCTTGAGCGTAATAGGTAATAGTTCCTACAGTATTTAGAGTTGGGCTGCTTATAGGACTACCTCCAGTTGCAGAGGTATACCAATCAACATGCTGACCTGCAGGGGCTGTGGCTGTAGCTGTTAATGTTTGTATTGAAGGAGCCATACATTCGGTTATGTTGCCTCCGGAAATTGGTGGAACTGGCAGACTATTTACTGTTACAGTTGCAGATTTTTGACAACCAGTAGCATTAGTAAAAGTAATCACAGCTGTACCATTAGACACACCACTTACCAATCCTGTAGCAGAAACAGTGGCAACTGAAGGATTAGATGATACCCATGCATCAGAAGCAGCTCCTGTTGCAGATGCAGACAATTGTGTAGTTGAGTTTACACATACATTAAGTGTACCTGAAATTGTTAGTGTTGGATCTACATGAATGAGATAGGTTGATGTAGCTTTGGCACTTCCACAAGTATTATTACTGGTTACGGTCATAGTCAAGGTCACGGTTTTTCCCTCATCGGCAGCAACAGCAGTATAGGTTGGAGTCAAAGTAGTTGCATTACTTAAAGTACCTGCACCATTTTCTGTCCAAAGTATAGTTCCGTTTGAGGCTGTAGCTCCACTTACTGTTGCAGAAGAGTTGGAACAGATGGTTTGGCTTCCGCCTCCAGCAGATGCTATTGGTGCTCCATCATTTTTAATAATCACGTCGTCTGTACTACTAGGGCATGTTCCATTAGTTTCTGTCCAACGGAGAGTTATATTTTGATTAACCGGAACTGATGTTACAGTTGTTGTTGCCAAAGATGGCGAAGTAATCACGGCTGTTCCTGATGCTCCAACAAAACTCCAAACTCCCGTTCCTACAGAAGGAACAGCAGCCATGGTAAAAGTACTTGTGTTACATTTTGTCTGGTTTGGGCCAGCTACAGCAATTGGTGCAGCATCATTGGTCAAAACTACATCGTCTTCAGTGCTGCAAGTTCCATTTACAATTTTCCATTTCAGTACGGCAGCAGTTCCCGCTGGTACACCAGTTACACCAGATGTTGCTAAATGTATATTAGCAATAATTGCTGTTCCGCTAACTACTGTCCATGTGCCAGTACCTACAGATGCAGCATTACCTGCAAGTGTAAAACTTCCGTTATTACAGTTGGTTTGATTATTACCTGCTGATGCTGCAGTTGGAGCAAGATCATTGGTTAATGACACTGTATCCTCGGTGCTGCAAGTTCCATTTACAATTTTCCATTTTAGTACGGCCGTAGTTCCTGCTGGTACGCCAGTTACACCAGATGTTGCTAAATGTATACTAGTTATGTTTGCTGTTCCGCTTACAACAGTCCATGTACCTGTACCTATAGTTGGGATATTACCTGAAAGTGTAAAGTTCCCATTGTTGCACTGTGCTTGATTGTTACCGGCTTCTGCATCAGTAGGCAAAGGGGTTACAGTTATTGTTGCTTCACTTGTGTTAAATGTATTTAGACACAAACCATTATCTTTTATAACCGCTCTGTATTTGGTAGTTACAGTTAAATTAACTGCTGTATAAGTAGTTGTTGTATTAGGAATGTCATTCCATGTAGAGCCGCCATTTATGCTGTATTGCCATTTAGTAACTGTGGCATTGCTGGTAAGACCGCTTACATTTAAGACTGTGTTATTAACTCCTTCACATACATTTGCATCTGGAGCAACAGATCCTTTTAATGGTATTCCAAAACTAAGAGGGACATCTATACATCTACTTGAAGAAGGTGAGTTACCACTAACAGAGGCTAATTTTGTAAGATTGATTAAACCTGGGTTATTTGGATCACAAATATTTATGCCAATACTGCCAAAAGGAATATTGAATTCTAAAAATTGACCTCCACCAGCATTACAACCCGTAGAGCTACCGTTTGCAGCAGCAAGTCCATTATTAATGGCTAGAGGAGTTTTAGTACTTCCGTTTCCAGAATATAGAACGAAGCCACTACCATTTGAATTAAGCTCTAAAATATACTCAGCACCAGCTACACCTAAACTACCGCCAAATGAATCTGATGTTAATCCAGTTGTAGGGTTATTATCGGTATCTAGATATAGTCGGAAAAGCGCCGAACCTCCATTACCAATATTCATCCCTAATCTTAGTACTTGATCTTGGGTAATGACCTTAGCAAAGACTGTTCCTATTTGACATGTAGATGATGGACTTGACGTTATTTCTTGGCTAAAAACTATTCCAGTGGCATATTCATCACCAATTGCTCCAGGACCCGGGCAGTAATCTCCTTCAGAGGCATCTTGAGCATATCCATTTGCGAAAGAGACTAATAAAAGTAGTAAAACCAAAATTAAGGTTTGTTTTAGTTTTTTTTGAGGTAAAATTGGTTCCATTTTGATTTGTTTTAAATCGTTAGAAAGTATTTTGAGTAGGTATATAATGAAATTCACACTTAAAAATTCATGCAAATTTTTTGAATAAATAATTTTACAAAGCAATAAAGCTTTATAAAAAACAAGAAATAGTTATAGTGGTTGCCTTATTGATTGCATCAATAGGCAATAGAAAAATTCACGTTATTTTGTTGATTTATTTTATACTCTTGAAGTATCGCAAGTAAATAAATGCGCTACCAATGAGTATATACAAAGTCTGAAAAAGAAAGTAGTTTTGTTCCCATTCAATTAAAATTAAATTTAACTTGGAGCTAATAGATTTTCTTTAATCGCTTACTTTGAATTTTTTTTATTTAAAATTCAATCGTTTGAAATTCGTTTTTGAATAAACCGAATTAAGATCATAACTTATTGACAATAATCCATTTTAATTCCAATTTGGGGATAAAATCAAAATGAACATTCTAAAAACTAGAATTTGTTTACAGTTTAAAATTATGCATAATGTTCTAAAATTGTTCTGATTATCTTTTAATAACCTAAAAACTCGTTGAAAAGTTAAAAGTGTAATATAATCCATGTAAACTTTTCTTAAAATCACTAAAAATCAGCTTAATATATTTACTTGTTTTAAAAATCTCCTAAGAAAGTTAAAGAGAGATATCAAGTCAAAAATAATTCTCCTAAAAATTAACAGAATTACTTAATGACTATTATATGTATTTGAATGCTTAAAAGACTGAATGAACAATTGTTTAGTTCTTTTTTTTGTGTTTTTGGGTATAAGTAATTGATATAATTATGGTTATGAATTTTTATTTTTTGAATAAATTTAGGATAGCATTACTAAATGATGAATTCAATTAAGTTTCATTGTAATTAATGATTCTTAAAATATTTTAAAATGAAAATCTAAAACAGACAATTCTAATTTATTTTTTTGTAAATTGTTACTCCCTTTAAAAATAGGTTACACTTCATTTTATTACAATGTCGTAGTAACATATTTAAAATCATTATAATCAGAAAATCTTATTTTTTTAAAGTTAGCATACGATATAGTTGTCAATTATTACAAACTTAATAGTAGTGTTTTATGAAAAATTTAATATTAGTACGACATGCAAAGTCAAGTTGGGAATCTCCATTACATGACAAAGACAGACCATTAACAGCTCAAGGCATGAAAAGTGCGCATTTGGTTTCTTCCCATATAAAAAAATTTCTTCCTAAAACCTATAATGTTTGGAGTAGTACGGCAGAAAGAGCATTAGAAACAGCAATGATTTTTGCCCAAAATATATCATTTCCCTTAGATAGTATATTATATAAGGATGAGCTTTATACATTTGATGAAAGAAAATTAGAAAAAGTCATTAAAACCAGTAATAATGATTACGAGAATATTATTATTTTCGGGCATAACGAGGCTATTACAAATTTTGTTAATAAATTTGGAAATGTTTTTATAGATAATGTTCCTACTGCCGGATTTGTTCATATCGAATTCGATTCAGATACCTGGGACACAATCGAAAAAGGCCATACCAAGAAAATACTATTCCCCAGAGATTTAAAATAATAAAGAGTGTTAGAACAAAGATATATAGATAGAGAAAAAAGTTGGTTAGCCTTTAATGCAAGAGTACTTCAAGAAGCAGGTGATGACAGCGTTCCATTATTAGACCGTATGCGTTTTTTAGGGATTTTCTCTAATAATTTAGATGAGTTTTTTAGAGTTCGTTTTGCAGCGATTAGAAGATTAAGTTTAAGCGGAATAACCGGAGAAAAATATTTTGGTGGTGTATCTGCTCAACAATTAATAAAAGATATTACAGAAATAGTAATTCAACAACAGTCTGAAAGTTTAAGGATATTAAGCAATATTGAATCCAAATTACAGACTGAAAATATTTTTATCATTAATGAGAAGGATATTAACATAGATCAAAAAGTTTTTTTGAAAGACTTTTTTATTCAAACGTTAAGTCCTGAATTAGTTACCATTATATTAAATGACTTAGCCGAATTTCCTGTATTAAAAGATTCATCTGGTTACTTAGCGGTAAAATTAGTGATGAAAAAAGATCAGGAAGTGCGATATGCCATTATCGAGATTCCAAAAATGATCAATCGTTTTGTGGTATTGCCAAGTAATGATGAAAAGCAATATGTTATTTTAATTGATGATGTTATAAGAGACAATTTAAGTAGCATTTTTAATATTTTTGATTACGAAAGTGTATCGGCACACATGATAAAAATCACAAGAGATGCCCAATTGGATATCGATAGTGATTTGAGTAAGAGTATGCTGGAAAAAATTGCTTCCAGTGTAAAAGACAGAAGAATAGGAGAGCCTGTACGTTTTATTTATGATCAGGAAATTGATAAAGATACGCTTCAGTTTTTCTTGGATAAAATGAGTATCGATGCGACAGATAGTATCATTCCTGGTGGTAGATACCATAATCGTAGGGATTACATGGATTTTCCCAACTTAGGGAGATATGATTTATTGTATAAAAAGAATGACCCTTTACCAGTTCCGGGGCTTAGTCTGGAAGGTAGTATTTTGGAAAAAATAAATAAAAGGGATTATTTATTGAATGCTCCCTATCAGTCTTTTTCATACTTGATTAAGTTTTTGCGTGAAGCAGCCTTAGATCCTAAGGTTATCTCCATAAAAATTACATTATACCGATTGGCCAAAAATTCACAAATTATAAGTTCTCTAATTAATGCTGCCAAAAACGGAAAGAAAGTAACGGTTCAGATTGAGTTACAGGCTAGATTTGATGAAGCTTCAAATATTTCCTATTCTGAGCAAATGCAAACCGAAGGGATTGAACTTATTTTTGGAATAAAAGGATTAAAAGTTCATAGTAAAGTATGTGTTATTGAAAGATTTGAAAAGCATAAAATAAAAAGATACGGTTTTATTTCAACAGGGAACTTTAATGAATCTACAGCAAAAATATATACTGATGTCACCTTATTTACCTGTCATTCGCAAATCTTAAAAGACGTATCAAAAATATTTGAGTTTTTTGACACTAATTATAAAGTACAGCGTTATAAACATCTTATTGTTTCCCCTCAATATACAAGACAACGTTTTGTAAAAATGATTGATCGGGAAATTATACATGCCCTTGCCGGTAGAAAAACCTATATGAAGCTAAAGATGAATAGTTTATCAGACTTATTGATGATTGATAAACTATACGAAGCCAGTAAAGCAGGTGTTAAGATTCAGCTGGAGGTTAGAGGAATTTGTTCTCTAATTCCGGGAATAAAAGGACTAAGTGAAAACATAGAAGCCATTAGTATTGTAGATAATTATCTGGAGCATTCCAGAATTTATATATTTGGTAACGCAGGTTTACCTGAAGTTTATATTTCTTCGGCAGATTTTATGACCAGAAATATAGATGCAAGAGTAGAAGTTACATGTCCTATTTATGATCAAAATATAAAAAATGAATTGATAGATAATTTTGATTTAGGTTGGAAAGGAAACGTAAAAGCAAGATATCATTCCTATAAATTAGATAATAAATATAGAGTTCGTGGCAATAATCCAGTATTTAGGGCACAATTAGAGACTTATAAATATTATCAAAACAAAGTAGCAGTATTTGAAGAATCAGTTTAAATCTTCAAATCTCAAAACATAATAATTGCATAATAAACCATTAATGGTATCCATCAAAATATGATTAAAATAAAGAAATATGCCGCTATAGATATTGGATCAAATGCCATGCGTTTGTTAATTACCAACATTGTAGAGGAAGATGGTAAAGAACCTCAATTTAATAAAAGTTCGTTAGTAAGGGTTCCTATTCGTTTAGGACAGGATGCTTTTACAGTTGGAGAGATTTCTCTTGAAAATATAGAGCGAATGTGTGATGCCATGAAAGCATTCAATCTATTAATGAAAGTACATAAAGTAGAACGTTATATGGCGTTCGCAACGTCTGCAATGCGAGAGGCTTACAATGCAAAAGAAGTTGTGGCTTTGATTAAAAAAAAGGCAGATATAAAAATTGATATTATTGATGGTAAGAAAGAAGCAGCCATAATTGCTTCAACAGATTTACATCATTTAATAAAATCTGACGAAACCTATCTCTTTGTAGATGTAGGTGGGGGTAGTACAGAATTCACCTTATTTGCTAATGGAAAAATGGTTACCTCAAGATCTTTCAAAGCAGGTACTGTTCGATTATTGAACGAAATGGTTTGTGAAGTGGTTTGGAATGAAATTGAAAAATGGATTAAAACTATCACAGAAGATTATGAGGAAGTTACTCTAATTGGATCTGGTGGTAACATCAATAAACTATTTAAAATGTCTGGCAAAGTACAAGAAAAGCCCTTGTCTTACATTTATGTTAATTCTCAATATGCTTATTTGAATTCACTAACGTATGAGCAAAGAATATCACAATTGGGTTTAAACCCCGACCGAGCTGACGTAATTGTGCCTGCAACCCGAATTTATCTTAATGCAATGAAATGGAGTGGTGCCAGACAAATTTATGTACCAAAAATAGGGCTTTCTGATGGTATTGTGAAAGCTATGTTTTATGGGAAAATTTAAATAGATATAGAAATAGATTAATGATTTTTGACTTTAGATTTATAACTCTTTAATCAAAAATCATTAATCATTATTCAAAAAAACTTAATTAAGCATTTATATCCAAACCAAAGGTTGTTCTTAAAAGTTCTATGTTTGGATTTAACTCTAAAAGCCTATTGTAGCGATCCTGATCTGTAAAGCTTCTTTTGGTTTCAATAGTTTCATTTACATTAACTTGAATTGTAATGTCATGATTGTGCAAATGTCCTCTCAAATGTCCTAAAAGTCCAATCATTTCGCTTTCAAAATCCAGTTTTGAACCTTCATTAGGTAATTCAAAAGAAATATTTGTTCCATTTAATACAGGATCATTCATCAGCAACAAGGATTCCATTATCTTGTATCCTTTTTCACCAAGACGTTGTGCATATTTTGTCCATTGCAAAAGCATTTCGGTTTCTGAGAAAGGCTCCGAAGGTAATGTTGTAGTTTCTCTTACAAATCCTTTAATACTTTGTTCTAAAGCTTTTTTAGCTTTAATGCTAGAAAGTGATAATGCAGGAATTTTAGATTCGTTGCTCGGTGTGTTAGGACTTGTAATAGAAGGAGCTTGAGGCTTTTCCTGTGTAACTGCAATTGGATTTGAAACTTCAGCTTTTGAATTTGAATTTTCATTACCAATAGTATTTGTATTGCTATCGCTGTTGCTTTTTGGAACTTCTGCAATAGAATAATCAGGAGTTTTTCTATAATAAGTAGGTGGGATTATATATTGTTCAACTTTTTTTTTTCTCCATCAAAAGTGATAGAGGCTAATTGCATTAAGCAAAGTTCAACAAGCAGTCGTTGATTTTGACTGGCTTTATATTTTAAATCACAATCATTGGCAATATCGATTCCTTTTAATAAAAAATCTTGACTGCATTTTTGTGCCTGAATTCCGTACATTTTTTGTGCTTGTTCCCCAACTTCCAGTAAAACAAGGGTTGCAGGTGTTTTGCTAACTAATAAATCCCTAAAATGAGTGGCTAATCCTGATACAAAATGATGGCTGTCAAATCCTTTGGAAAGAATATCATTGAATGCCATTAATAAATCTGGGATCTTATTTTCAAGAATTAAATCAGTAACAGTAACATAAGTTTCGTAATCTAAAACGTTTAGATTTTCTGTTACGGCCTGACGGGTTAAGTTATTTCCGCAAAAAGAAACTACTCTATCAAAAATAGATAAAGCATCACGCATGGCACCATCTGCCTTTTGGGCGATAATATGCAAAGCATCATCTTCAAAAACAACATTTTGGCTGGTTGCTACATCAGCTAGATGCTCTTTTGCATCTTTTACCGTGATTCTTTTGAAATCAAAAATCTGACAACGAGATAAAATCGTTGGAATGATTTTATGTTTCTCTGTTGTTGCTAAAATAAAAATAGCATGTTTTGGCGGTTCTTCCAATGTTTTTAGGAAAGCATTAAAAGCTGCCGAAGACAACATGTGCACCTCGTCTATAATATAAACTTTGTATTGTCCTGTTTGTGGCGGGATACGCACTTGGTCGATTAGATTTCGAATATCGTCTACTGAATTGTTAGAAGCAGCATCGAGTTCGAATACATTGAAGGCAAAATCTTCGTTAGGATCATCATAACCTGGCTGATTTATTTTACGGGCCAATATACGAGCGCAAGTTGTTTTTCCTACTCCTCGAGGTCCTGTAAATAAAAGAGCCGAAGCCAAGTGATTGTTTTCTATGGCATTAAGCAAAGTATTGGTAATGGCTTTTTGTCCCACCACATCTTTAAATGTTTGTGGACGGTATTTACGTGCCGATACTATAAATTGTTCCATAGGTATTTTTATTCGAAAGCAAATATAGTTTTAAAAAACTCAAATCCAAAATAAACAAAATTCAAATTTTGAAAAACAACCTAAAAGCAATTTTAAGGTAAATTTGGAGTAGGATTTAAAAATTTCAGTCCTGATAATGGGTAATCAGATACTCCTTTTTGCTGAATCAACACTTTTATTTTTGTTCCTAAGTCCATCAACAATCTATAATTTATGATTGATTCTTCTAAGGCTAATTTTGCATTCGATATTTTTTCTTTTAGCATTGTATCTTGGTATTCCTTGAAACCTAGTCCTAGTAGAAAGCTAGTTTGATTAACCAACCCTCGGTATTTTAATCCGTATTTTGAGCCCCAATGTTTTAACGCTGAAAAATTGGTATGTGTCGTGATATCTTGTTCCCCAATGAATTGATATGGATTATCATTGATTTGGTGTTTGTTATAACACAAGAGCGTTCCCAAACATTTATTTATTTTATACATTTCTGATGATAGTGCACCATAATCAATAGTGATAACGTATCCTTTTTTGAGCCATTGTGCTATTTCTTTTATCCAAGTGGTGGCTTCAAGATTTATTTCGGTTCGGAATCCTTTTGGTAATGTCACATTTAGAGCTTCAAAATAAGCAAGAAGAGTTGGATTTGCTGGTTGTAATACTTCTTTGAATCCATTCTCATAATCTACAAAGACTTCCATTAATTGATCTTGCATAACAACTTGATGTACAGCAAAATTATCGACTAATTCATTTGATAGTATACAGGTATTCATTTGAGGGATTTCTTGAATAGAAGAATGCCAGCTCACTTTTTCATGTAAATGTTTTTTTTCTATTTCACGCATGCTACTGCTTTTTTCGATAATAGAATAGGAGCAATCATTATATAAGTCCGCATTGTTTTTTAGATAATCTAAAATGTCATGGCATAATAATCCGGTTCCGGCTCCATATTCAATAATTCTCAATGCTTTTTTGCCTAAATTTTTCCACATTTCCTCTATTTGTCGCCCTAACATGACTCCAAAAGAAGCCGATAGACTGGCATTGGTATAGAAATCACCTTCGGCTCCAATTATATTTTGTTTGGAGTTATAATAGCCCAACTCCGGATAATACAAAACCATTTCCATAAAATC
The DNA here is from genome assembly GCF_026870175.2 of Flavobacterium aestivum. Taxonomy (NCBI): domain Bacteria; kingdom Pseudomonadati; phylum Bacteroidota; class Flavobacteriia; order Flavobacteriales; family Flavobacteriaceae; genus Flavobacterium; species Flavobacterium aestivum. The sequence continues at coordinate 3,090,067 of NZ_CP113977.2, forward strand.
CCGAAATGACATAAGCCCTTGATTTTTGATTTGTTCGATTATTATTTCTGAAAGTAGCATTGGTTTAAAAATATCAAATTCTAAATTCCAATTTATGTGGATCTAAAAATGTTCTTGATTTGCACCGAATCGCGTGAAGGATAGCAGGAAGCTACCGAAGTAGCCCGGATAGCCTGACAGCAGTAGAGAAGGAGCCGGATAAGCGGTTTGTATATTGGGCTCCTTTTCTACTGGTGGCACGCCCTTGTTTTAATTTATGAGAAGATGATTTTATCTTCCCTTAATACTTAATTGGATTAGTACTTGTGTAGCTTCATTGACAGAATTTGCGGCAAATCCAGCTACATATACGCCTTTTTCACCTGAGCTTGATTTTATTCCATAGACAACAGCTTCGTCATCTGGACTTGAATCTCCCTCGTAACGATAAATATGCACAATCTCATATTTGTCTGGATTTTTTACAATATCAGCTTCGTTAAGATTGAAATCATAGGTAAAACCTTTTTCTTTTAAATCTTCCAAGGCTTCAGAAACAGTAGAATAATGATACATTTTTGCCATGATATAAAGGAGATTAGTATTATGGAATAAAGTTAACTATTTTATAATTAAGATGTTGTAAAAGTATGGTTAAAGTAAATATTTTAGAATAGTAAACCAGTAATAAAAAATGTAAATTTGCGCCGCAGACCGCCTTATCGTCGTCCCGATGAATCGGGAGGGAGGAAAGTCCGGACACCAAAGAGAAGCATAGCGGGTAACACCCGTCGGTTGCGTTTTAGGACGCGATTAGGACAAGTGCAACAGAAAGTATGTACAGGTAATGCTGTAGTGAAACCAGGTAAACTCTATGCGGTGAAATATCAAGTATATCAGCATTTAAGGGTTTCTCGTCCGTTGCTGAAGGGTAGATAGCTTGAGTCTTGCAGTAATGCAAGATCTAGATAAATGATAAGGTATCGTCGCAAGACGAGAACAGAATCCGGCTTATAGGTCTGCATTTTTTTTTGCTGTTTTTTATGTTTTTTTATTATTTTAGTAAAAAAAACATGAAAAAGTTTCCTTTTTTGTCTTCATCGCAATCACTTTTACTTTTTAGAATAGTACTTCCTTTGTTTTTTGTAGCCCATGCGGTTACGAGAATAGCAAACGGAACTATAGAACGATTTGCTGGTTTTTTATCTAACAAAGGCTTTTTTGCAACTACCGCAATGGTATGGGGTATTACTTTCTATGAGATTGTTGGAGGACTAGCACTTGCTTTTGGTTATTTCCAAAGGTATCTTTCTCTTGGATTTATCTTAATGCTAATTATGGGTAACATCATCATACACTATGAGAATGGTTGGTGGGTTGGTGAGCATGGTGCTGGCGGAATGGAATATAGTTGTGCCTTAATTTTAGGCTTAATCGTTATTGCCGCTTCTAAAGATGAAAAACTAGCTTTAAAAAAGGACTAGTTGTTTGTTATCTTAAATTCTATCCCAATATTTCGCACACTGTTAATACTGATTCGATCATCGTTTTTAAAATATTTTCGAATCTTACTGATATAAACATCCATACTTCTTCCGGAAAAAAAATCGTCACTGCCCCAAACGGTTTTTAATATTTGTTCCCGTTTTACCATTTGATTTTTGTGTGTATAGAAAAAATGGATTAGAGCGGCTTCTTTTTCAGTAAGTTGCTGAATCATAGAGTTGTTTTTTAGACAAAGCCGCTTGGTGTCAAATACATAAGTGCCTATTTGTAATTCATCAATTGTAGAAAAATGAGTTTGTTTTTGTTGACTTCTTTTCAAGATATTATTTAGTCGTAAAACAAGCTCATCAGCCTCAAATGGTTTTACGATATAATCATCGGCACCCAATTTTAGTCCAATGATTTTATCTTCTTTTAGCTTTCTGGCTGTGAGGAATATAAAAGGTATTTCGGGATTTATTTTGATGATTTTTTCGGCAAGGGTAAATCCATCCATTTTGGGCATCATCACATCAAAAACGCAAATATCAAAGTTTTCCGTTTGAAATAAAGTCAAGGCATCTTCTCCGTTTTCTGCCCAAGTAATGTCATACTGGTATAATTCTAAATATTGTTTGAGAACGCTTGCAAAATCAGTATCGTCTTCGGCTAAAAGTACTTTTTTCAATGGCAGTATATTAGACTTTAAACATAATTGTAAATACCGATCCTTTTCCCAAGTCACTCATAACGGCAATAGTACCTTGATGTGCTTTTATGATTTGGTTCACATAATACAATCCCAATCCCAATCCTTTCGCATTATGAAGATTACCTTGCTCAACTCTGTAAAATTTATCAAACAATAAGGAATGCTTGTTTTTTGAAATTCCAATTCCATCATCTTTGATACTGATATTGAATTGATTTTTGATTAATTCTGTTTTGATCGTGATTTTGGTGCTGCCATATTTCACGGCATTTTCGAGCACATTTAAAATAGCTGTTGTCAAATGAAATTTATCCAAGACCAAAGAAGTTTCTTTAGTATTAAAATCGGTTTCAATAGTCACTTTTGGATACGCAATCTTAAAATCAGCAACAATGGCATTCAAAAATAATTCGGTTGCGATTTTCTCTTTTTGCAATTCGATTTCATTTTCACCCAAAGAATTGGCCATTACCTGATCGATTAAACTTTGCAAACGATTGTTTTGGCGTGAAATAGTATCAAGGACACTACTGAACTGCTGTTCATTATCCCTAATGTCTTTTCGTTCTAATATCTTTGTGGAGATTCCTAAAGTGGTCAGAGGAGTTTTGAGTTCATGTGTTATATTATTGATGAAATCGGTTTTGACATCACTCACTTTTTTTTGTTTGATTAGTGCTTTTATAGCAATAACAAACAGAGTTATTAAGGTTAGAATTGAAAGCAGTGACAGTAATAAAACCATTCTCATTCTTTTTAGAATTATGGCTTCCCAATCAATTACAGAGACATACATGGAGTCTTCCGTAAGTAATTTATAATCCTGCATTACAGAAGAACCACTTGTTGTACTAACATAATTCCGAACTAAAAAGGCATTGTTTAAAGTTGTCAAATTGCCATACATTTTATTTTTTATAACAGGCTTTTCGGAGAAAATAGTATCTGCTTTTTTATGACTGTTGTAAATGACAAACTTGTTAAGAACAATGGCAAAATCTATTGAAATATCTGGAAATTCACGTTTAAATTTAAGGTGCAGTTTGCGGGTTAATTCACTTCCGGATTCATTATCAAGCAAAGTACTTTCTATATGGAATTTAGGCTTTTTGTTTAAAACATAATTTTGTGCCAACTGCTTATACAATAATTCTTTTTTATTGACGTAAGCCGAATCAATATCGCTGTAATCATTTGTTATCTGGGCAATTTTATCTTTGATTTCAGTGTGAAATTGAGCCACTTTATAATCATAAGTAGTCTTTACTAAATAGCATTGCACCACAGATAGAGCAATCAGAGCAACTACTGAAAACGCGATTAATAAATTGATTCTTTGCTTCATTTGGTGAAAATTAAAAATGCTTAAACGCAATTAATGCCTGAAAAAAAGCTTTTGTCACAAATTACACGAATTATCACAAATTTATAATGAAAGAACCAATACAATCTGCGTAAATCTGCAAAATCTGCGTGCTATTTTTACCTGCTAAGCAACATAGGCAAGCATAAAATTGAATTCAAAAATAATCCTTTTATTATTCAAATTAGCCATTAACTCCGCATTAACCTTCGATTAACTTAGGAAGTGAGTATTTAGAATCATTTTTGCATTCAAAATACTGAAAAATATAAATTATGAAAAATCTATTATCCATAGTGATTTTACTTGGAGTTACATTTTGTTATGGGCAAGGACTTGAGAAAGTAATTGTTAATAATTCAGATACCAATGACTTATATATCAATGACGGTGACTCAAAATCTTTGTATTATTACAAAATTGTTCCAAATACTGAAATTATTGGAGCTTTGGTAATTTTACCATCTGGAGGAGAAACTACAGAAGATTTACTAAAACAAATAACATTACATCAACTTGCTGTTCAAAAAGGAATCTTAGTAATTATTCCTTCAGTAAATTGGGGAACCGATAGCCGAGAGGCTGAATTCTATTTTTTAAATACGATTTTTAATGAAATAGTAATAAAGTACAATGTTTCCAAGGATAATTTTATTTTGGGAGGCCTGTCGAATGGAGGTATCATTTCATTGACCTATGCGGAAAAAGCCACAAAAAACCCAAATAAATTTTTCTTAATTCCCAAAGGAGTATTTGCTTTAGATACTCCACTGGATCAAGCCCGTTTCTATAAATATTGCGAAAGAGAAATTGAACGAAATCTTTCTGAAGCAGGAGTAAATGAGGCAAGATGGATAAAGAATAATTCCGATAGTTTGTATGGTGGTTCCCCAGATAAATTCCCAGATAAGTATATTGAAGCATCCATTTTTTCTTTTGGAGCAAAAGAAGGAGGAAATGCAAAATACTTAAAAGGCACACCTATACGTATGTATACAGATTTAGATGTTGATTGGCTAATCAATAAACGCCACCGTGATTTGTATGATTGGAATGGAATTGATATAGTTGCTATGATAAATCAATTGAAAGTTATGGGTAATAAAAATGCAAATGTAATTATTAGTCAAGGAAAAGGAGTAAGATTAGACGGCAGTAAAAATCCACATTCTTGGTCAATAATGGATTCGCAAGATTGTCTAAATTGGATTCTTAATTTACTTAATAATGAATAAAATTATAATCATTGTACTTTGTTTTACCATTTCTGGATTTGGATATGGACAGAATACAACTGCGAAGGACAGTATATCAAACAATTTAAGCGAAGTAATTGTTACTAAAGAAAAGAAAATGTTCTCCAATAAAAATGGAAATATAAAAGTTGATGTGGCCAATTCGATTCTAAATGCAACTCCCAATACAATAGATTTACTATCAAAATTACCCAATATTACGATAAGTGCCGACAAAGAAAATATTACGGTTATAGGAAAGGGAAATCCTTTGGTATACATAGATAACCAAAAAGTAGGAATTAGTGATTTGAACGCCTTGACTGTAGATGACATTAAAACCATTGAACTCATTAATAATCCTTCCTCTAAATATGAAGCCGAAGGAAGAGCCGTCATTTTGATTACCAGAAAATTTAGCAAAAAAGAAGGTTCACAAACGACTTTATCCGAAGTGGCTTCCTTTAAAAAATCATTCAATAATTATCTAGGGATAAATTCAAGTTTCAAAAAGAACAAATTAGAATGGAAAGTCAATTTTAACTTCAACAGATTGAATCCTTGGGAAAGCCATAGTATTGATTATCAAATACCAGAAGCTGATATAATCTCAAACTATAATGTTGCTACAGCAAATACCCAAAGGAAGCAGTTTATTTTTGGAGGCAGTTTGTTTTATAAAATCAATGATGACGATTATTTTTCAATCAGTGCAAACAGTAAATTGCAAAGCGAACCTTTTGATATAAACACTACAACTTATAACAAGAAAGAAGCTGTAGAAAATAATATTGTAACTCACAGTGATAATAAGAGTACAAAGAACTTTATTAACACTTTTGTTAATTATTCCAAGAAGATAAAATCAATAGATACTCAATTGTTTACTGGTTTTCAATATTCAAATTTTGATCAGGATTCTAAATCTTTAGTTCAGAATAATTTCAACGATACTCAATTTGAAAGGGCTCAAAATAGTAATCAAAAATTTAATATTGATGTTTTTTCCGGTAGGGCAGATCTCGAAAAGAAGTTTAAAAACGAAATGAAGTTGGAATACGGCGGACTTTATTTATCAGCGAATGCCAAAACTGATTTTAAAATCTTGAATTTTGATACCAATATTACAATCAACTCCAATTATAATTTCAAAGAGAAGAATAGTGCAGCTTATACACAATTGTCTGGAAGCCTTAAAAAGATTGGATATTCAGTTGGTTTAAGAGTTGAAAACACCAATATTGTTGGGGAGTTTAAGAATGATAATGCGCCATTAATCAATAAAAACTACACTGATTTTTTTCCGAAAGTACAGCTGGATATTCCGATTGATAGTACCAAATCTATAACTTTAAACTATTTCAAAAGTATTTCGAGACCCAATTATTCATCTACAAGTCAGGGAGCCACTTATATCAATCCCTATTTTTTATATTCCAGGAATATCAATTTAGATCCAACTATCAATAATCAAATTTCATCCAGTTTTCAATATCATGACAAATCAGTAAAGCTAAGCTATTACGTAAATACAGATCCAGTATACAGTAGCTTTATATTTGATAGTCAAAACAACATACTGACTTTTAGAGAAACTAATTTTGAGAAAGAATCTGGGTTTAATTTAGAATTTACCTTGCCTTTCACATATAAAAATTGGACATCGACCAATAGCTTAAGCTGCATATTGAATAAAATAGAAGATGATTCGGCATTGTTTATAGCATCAAAACCCTATTTATACTATTATTCCAGTAATGAATTTAAACTCCCAAAAGAGTATACAATAGTAATGACAGCCTGGGGTTTAACGGAACAAAAAGAAGGTGTTTTTGAAAGAAATGCAAAATTCATCTTGGATTTAGGAATTTCAAAAATATTTTTCAAGAATTGGGATTGTACCTTAAGTTATAATGACATTTTTAGGAATATGATTTATGAAGAAAGATTTACCATAAATAATATCAACTCAAAAGCCAGATATTTGGTGGATTCACATGAATTTTCGATAGCCATTAAATATTCTTTTGGAAAAATAAAATCAACTGAGTTTAAGGAAAAAAGCATTGATGATAACTCCAATAGAATTAGATAAAATCTTAAAAAAGCCCTTGAATTTCAAGGGCTTTGTAAGTATATATTCTTTGATAAATTAACCTTCGTCTTCTTCTGTGTCTTTACGATTAGACTCGTCATCAACTTCTTCCTCTTCGGTTGAATCCAATTCGAAGAAACTAAAAACAGAGCCACCATAACTTTTCTGGAAAGAAAAATTAATCATGTGATCCAGTTTGGTATATTTAGAATGTTCAATAATCATCATGCCTTCATCGTCGAGTAATCCTTTTTCGAAAACCAATAATACAATTTTTTCAAAAGTTTTTTGATCTAAACCATAAGGAGGATCTGCAAAAATAATGTCGTAAGAAGTTTTGTTTTTTTCTAAAAAAGTAAAAACATCGCTTTTTGTAGCAGCAATATTAAAATCGTATTCAGCAGCTACTTGCTTAATGAATTTTACACAACCAAAATCAGCATCAACTGAGGTAATGGGCATGCTACCACGTGAAGCAAATTCATAACTGATATTACCAGTTCCTGCAAATAAGTCTAATACTTTTAGGCCATCAAAGTCAAAATTATTATTCAAAACATTAAACAATGCTTCTTTACTCATGTCCGTTGTTGGGCGAACAGGTAAGCCTTTTGGTGGCATAATGCGTCTTCCTTTGTATTTTCCGGATATGATTCTCATGAGTTAAAAAGTATAAAATGTTGCTGATTTTGAGCTTTTGTGAAAGGGTTGTTTTTTTGTAAATCAGTCACATCAAAGAAGGATATATTTCGAATGTATTTGAAAGCGATTTTATAGAAATCATCTTCTTCTGAAATGGCTCCTAATAATTCCAATTTAAAACTTTCGGGATTCATATTTAATTGTTCTGCAGTAAAAAGCAAATAATAAATAAAATCTTCCGGAGTTTTATATTCGAATGAATTGAATAACAGTAGTTTTTGATTTTGGATAACAATAATTTCAAAATGACCCGGATTAAAATGAACCATCATTTTCTTGTCATCATTATTTTTGGAGGCATCCAAAAGTTTTGAAACTAAAATACTGTTGGCATGTCTGTAATCAAATGAACCAAATTGATCTATAAAAAAATTATTGATATTTACGTAAGGTATATAAACCACATTCATTTGATAATTTGTGATTTCATCAAATGCAAAAAAATCTGTTTCAAAAACCTTGGTATTGTATTGTAAATAACTAGCCAAAAATTGTTCATCAAACAATGCTGTAGGAACAAATGTCGAAAGATTATTATTATGTATTACTTGAATCTCGTCATAAGATTCTTTTAATTCCGGATAATCCCGAAAGGCATCCGAAAATAAATCCTCAATTTTGGTTGCTTTATGAAAAGTGTCAAACCGTACCTCATTTAGTGAGGTAATCTTATTGTTCAAAGTGTCAAAACAACAAAAAGAAAGTCCTGTCAAGGAAACTTGAATTGATAGCTTTTTGTATTTTTTATCTGTTATATTGGTGTTTTGCATTGACATTGTTTGATTTACAATTCATTATAGACCATGAATTATAGTTGGATTTCATACGATTGCAAACTTACAAATTTTATTTTTTAGTTTAAAAGTTTAGATAGTTATTCGTTTAGATGGTTTGTGCCTAAGTGAAGTGCAATCTAAAACTTGTAAACCAATAAACTTTTGACCTTTTTTCACTTAATTTGCAATCAAATTACAATCCATGAATTCCTCCTCATTTTATAGCCTTTTACAGCGAAAATTCCCTTTTCAGCCAACTTACAAACAGGATATCTTTTTTCAAAAAATAGCCGTGTTTTTGACTGAGAACGAGAATGACACTATTTTTGTTCTAAAAGGTTATGCAGGAACAGGAAAAACTACTGTTATCTCTACGATTGTAAATAGTTTATTGGATATTAATAAGAAATATGTTTTGTTGGCACCAACAGGACGTGCTGCTAAAGTAATTGCCAATTATTCAGAAAAGCCAGCTTTTACAATTCATAAAAAAATATATTTCCCCAAGAAAACTTCTGGAGGAGGGGTTGCATTTACTTTACAGCCAAACAAACACAAAAACACTATTTTCATAGTCGATGAGGCCTCGATGATTTCTGATACGAATTCGGATTCTAAATTATATGAAAACGGTTCTTTGCTAGATGATTTGATTTCCTATGTGTATTCGGGTACCAATTGTAAAATGATTTTATTGGGAGATATAGCTCAATTACCTCCTGTAAATCTAGAAGTTAGCCCTGCATTAGACATTCAAACATTGAGTTTGAATTACAACAAAGAAGTCGATTATATTGAACTGGACGAAGTAATGCGTCAGGAAGAAAGTTCAGGAATTTTGCATAATGCCACCGAATTGCGAGAATTATTGAAGGATTCTTTTATAACCGACTTTAAGTTTGATGTTCGTAAATTCAAGGATATTGTACGATTGACAGATGGTTACGATATTCAGGATGCTATTAATTCGGCTTACAGTAATTACAGTATAGAAGATACGGCTTTTATTGTACGGTCGAATAAAAGAGCCAATCAATACAATGAGCAAATTCGATCCAAAATTCTCGATAAAGAAAGTGAACTGTCTACAGGTGATTTCCTGATGGTTGTGAAGAATAATTATTTTTGGCTAAAAGACTCTGATGAAGCTGGATTTATTGCTAATGGTGATATTATCGAGGTTCTGGAAATGTTTGGCATAAAAGAATTATACGGCTTTAAATTTGCCAAAGTAAAAATCCGAATGATTGATTACCCTAATCAAAAGCCCTTTGAAACTGTACTTTTGATGGATACTATAAAAAGTGAATCTCCTTCTTTAACATTCGAAGAATCTAATAGACTGTATCAGGAAGTTCTAAAAGATTATGAAGGAGAAACCAAATTCAAACAATTTCAGAAAGTAAAAACCAATGAGTATTTCAATGGTTTGCAAGTTAAATTCTCATATGCGATAACTTGCCACAAATCACAAGGAGGGCAGTGGAATACCGTTTTCATTGAACAACCGTATTTGCCAAACGGCATAGACAGAGATTATATCCGATGGTTATACACCGCTATGACACGTGCCAAAAATAAACTATATTTGATAGGATTTAAGGATGAGAGTTTTGTAGATTAAACTATCATTGTTATAACTGTAGAGACGCGATTTATCGCGTCTAACATATAGTTGTTACGTGAGACGCGATAAATTGCGTCTGTACATTATATTCTGATAAAAATAAATTATGGCAGAAAAATTTCGAAATAAATATAGGATTCCTTCTGCTAGATTAAAAAATTGGGATTATGGTACTAATGGAGCTTATTTCATTACGATTTAGACAAAGGAAATGAAGCACTTTTTTGGAGAAGTTGTTGATAGTGGAATGAATTTAAATGCAATTGGAGCATTGGCTGAAAAATATTGGATAGAAATAGTAAAACAATTTCCATATATCGAATTGGGAAATTTTCAGATCATGCCCAATCACATGCATGGAATATTGATTATTAATAAATCTGTAGAAACGCAATTAATTCCGTCTATAGAATCAGAGAAGGCAATAGGTGGATTTGCAGGAGAAAATAATCCTATGCTTGCAGAAAATATTTCAAGAATAATCCGATGGTATAAAGGAAGATGTACATTTGAAATGCGAAAAGTAAATCAAAATTTCGAATGGCATTCACGTTTTCACGATCATATTATCAGAAACTCAGAATCTTTTGAAAGAATACAAAATTATATAGAAGAAAACCCATCGAAATGGGGAGAAGATAAATTTTTTAGAAAATAATTATCAGCTCACAGCCGTACAGACGCGATTTATCGCGTCTCTAGATTTATCGCATCTCTAAATTGATCTTTCAATAAAATCAATGCATTATGAACACTCTAAATGATTTACACAAAATATCGGACTCATTTTTAAATACCGAGAAAATGCCTGTATTGTTTTTAGGACATGGTAGCCCTATGAATGCTATTGAAGAAAATCAGTTTGTGACTGGTTTTCGAAACTTGGCAAAAACATTGCAAAAACCAAATGCTATTTTATGTATTTCGGCACATTGGTTTACTAATGGAACCAAAGTTACCGCTATGGAAATGCCTAGAACCATTCATGATTTTGGAGGTTTTCCACAAGAGTTATTCGAGGTACAATATCCTGCAAAAGGTAGCCCGGAATTAGCTATAATAACCCAAGAATTATTATCACCAACGGCAGTAGAATTAGACCAACACTGGGGTTTAGACCATGGTGCATGGAGCGTAATAAAACATTTATATCCCAATGCAGATGTACCTGTAATTCAAATGAGTATTGATTACACTAAATCTGGTCAGTATCATTTTGAATTAGCCCAAAAACTAAGTGCATTAAGAAATAAAGGAATCCTAATTGTAGGCAGCGGAAATATAATTCATAATTTGCGATTAGTAGATTTTCATAATTTTGACAAAGACAATTATGGCTATGATTGGGCAATTGAAGCCAAAGAAAGCATAAATAATTATTTAGTAAACGAAAATTTCCAACCGCTTATAGATTTCGAAAAACAAAGCAAAGCATTTCAACTATCGATTCCTACGCCGGACCATTATTTACCCTTGATTTATACTTTAGGACTAAAAGGGAAATCAGAAGAATTGAGCTTGTTTAATGACAAATTGGTTGCAGGTTCTCTAAGTATGACTTCGGTGAAGATTTTTTAAGACAATTAAAAAGCTTTTTTAAATCACTCTTTATTTTTGCAACTCAATTGCATAACAATTCCCATCTGCGCTTCCAAAATACACAGTATTATTGGCAACAAATGGTGAAGAAACAATTGGGCCCAATTTATAGAATTCATCCATTACTTTTTTATTATTGCTATAAAGTGAAATATTCGATCCTTTGGCAGCATATCTAAAGTCCAAAAGGTCATTATTTAGAATTCCAGGAGCAAATAGTTTTCTGTTTTCTGTACTAAAGCTATTCCATTCTTTGCCTGAGGATTCAATATTCAAAGCAAAAAAGTTACCTGTGAAATCACCAAAGTAAGCCGTTTTACCCGCTATTGCAGGAGAGGAATATATGTAGCCATTAGCTTTGAATTTAAATAATTCGGTGCCGGTTTTTGCATCCAAGCCTAGCAATAAATAAGAATCCGAAGTGCCAACATACACCACATTATTTACTACAACTGCAGAACTTAATATCCAGGAAGAGGCGGCATTGTATTTCCAAACCAGTTTACCAGTTTCGGCATTGACAGCAAAGAAAAAAGGATCACGAGCTCCAAAATAAACCATATCATTGGCAACAGCAACTGTAGATTGAATTCCTGTAAAACCAGATTTTCTTCCCGTTTCAAATCGCCAGCGCTCTTTGCCAGTTTCTGCATCTATCGCATATAAATTGGCATCCCAACTACCAATATACAAACTGTTTTTATAAAGAACAGGACTGCAATGAATAGAGCCATTTGCTTTAAATGTCCATTTTAGTTCTCCTGTAAGCGCATTGAGTGCATATACATTCCCATCACTGCTCCCAAAGAAAAGACTTGGATTTTCCTCTTCAAGATTTATTACTGGTGATGATAAAAAGAAATCCCATAAATCGTCCATATACATATCAAGTGGTTTCATGCCTAAAGAGCCTTTTTCCCCGAACCAATTTTCCCCACCGGTTTTAAACTTCCATTTCAAATGGCCGTTTTTGGTATCAATAGCATAATAATTACCATCAAAACTACCTATATAGACCAGATTTTTAAAAATTACTGGTGAACTATGTACAGCACCGCCTGTTTTAAATTTCCAATGTAATTTTCCGGACTGTTCCTCAATTGCATAAAGAAACCCATCTTCGCTACCTATGTAAACAATTCCATTTTGAACGATAGGTGATGAAAATATTTTTCCATTTGTTTTAAAAGCCCATTTTTGGTTACCCAAAGGCTTATATTTTGGATCATTGTTAAAGACTCGATCTTGAAATGCACTAATTGTTGTATTTTTTTCCAGTTGTGCAAAAACAGAACTACTACTCGTAATTAAAAAAAGTGAGAGGATAATTACTATAAATGATTTATTCATGCTATTTTATTTTTTGTGAGTGCAAATGACATTTTTGAAGATGACAATATAGCAAGAAATTTAATACTAAAAATGTGTTTCTATCATTCTGTAAAATATTTAACAAGAAAGATTAAATTAGAGTTAAAACTTATATTTAGCTGATTTTTAAACAAAAAAATATAAGGATTGAACCTGATGCTTTGTGTAATTAATTCATTAAGATTTCAATTTAATTTTAGATTATAAAAAAGTATATTTGAAACTTATATTGAAATTGAATAAGAAAAATGAAAATAATAGCAGTCGTTCCAGCCCGTTACGCATCTACACGATTTCCAGCAAAACTCATGCAAGATTTAGGAGGCAAAACCGTGATTTTAAGAACTTATGAAGCAGCCATAAATACAAATTTGTTCGACGACGTTTTTGTGGTAACGGATTCTGATTTAATCTATAACGAAATTGTTTCTAATGGTGGAAAAGCCATTCGAAGCGTAAAAGAACATGAATCGGGGAGTGATCGTATTGCCGAAGCTGTAGAAAATCTGGATGTAGATATTGTGATTAATGTGCAGGGAGATGAACCTTTTATAGATAAGGAACCTTTGGCAAAAGTTATTGAAGTTTTTAAAAACGATTTAAGCCAACAAGTCGATTTAGCTTCGTTGATGCGTGAGATAACAAATGAAGATGAAATCAATAATCCTAATAATGTAAAAGTGGTAGTAGATCAAAACGGATTTGCTTTGTACTTTTCTCGTTCAGTGATTCCGTATCCAAGAGAAGTAAATGTAGGTGTTAGATATATGCAGCATATTGGCATTTATGCCTTTAGAAAACAAGCGTTATTAGATTTCTATAATTTGCCAATGAAATCATTAGAGGCTTCCGAAAAGCTAGAGCAATTACGATATTTAGAATTTGGAAAGCGCATCAAAATGGTTGAAACCACTCATGTAGGAATCGGAATTGATACTCTTGAAGATTTGGAAAAAGCTAGAAAAATGATCTAGATCTATAGCCTAAATTAAAAAAGGAACAGCATAAAAAACAGGAATAAACAAAAGTATATTCCTGTTTTTTATGCTGTTTTGTTGATAATAATCAACTCATTATGTCTTTCAATTCTGGGAATTGATTGAATTTGGTAATGATTATCATTAAATTCTTCTATATAGGTTTTATTTCTAGAATTATGAGCTGCCGTTAAACACATAGTATTAAAAAGGATGGTTCCCTTACTTTTTAATAAATAACAAATACGGTTCACAAAAAATTCTTCGAATAAAAAGTTAGGCATTGTGGTGTCTTGAAAAATGTCAATAATAATCAAGTCGTATCTGTCTTTTGTTTTCAAAACAAACTCAAAAGCATCGTCAATTATAATTTCTAAATTTTGAATCTCGTTTAATTTAAAATATTCATTGGCAATAGTAATGATACCAGGATCTATTTCTACACCAGTAATTTTACCATTAAAGTTAATCTCGTCAACCAAAGTTTTGATCACACTTCCTCCTGCAACCCCCAGCACCAGTACATGTTCCATCTTTGCGATTTTTTCAAATCCAATATGTTTTAGCCCTTTTCTCAAAATGCGTTGTAGACTACCATAAGAATAATTGGTGTTTTCTGAATCTAAAACCAATTCCCCATTTGCCCAGGTTACTTCTATAGTTTTACTTAAAGAAGAATTTACTTTAAAAATTTTTATAGGAATGAAATAACTAAACAGTTTCTTTAACATTAGTTTGAGTTTTTACCAAAAATAGGATTTAAATTATTTATTTTGCGCAAAAATTAAAAATTTAATGAAGAAACAAATCTACAGATGGATATTTTTTAATCTTATGGGGTGGAAAATAGGAGGAGATTTTGATGAGAAAATAAAGAAATGTGTAGTAACAGTAATGCCACACACCAGTTGGCATGATTTTTATATAGCCATAATTTGTAGAGGAGCAACAGGAGTAGATATCAATTGGGTTGGAAAAAAAGAATTGTTTCGTTTTCCATTTGGATGGTTTTTTAAATATTTAGGAGGAGCTCCATTGGATCGTACAGGAGGTTTAAATAAAGTAGATTCTATTGCTGCCCTTTTTGATTCAAAAGAAGTATTCCGTTTGGGATTATCACCGGAAGGAACCCGTCAAAAGGTAGAGCAACTCAAAACTGGATTTTATTATATAGCCCTTAAAGCAAATGTACCCATAGTTCCGGTCGCATTAGATTTTGGAAAAAAAGTGGTTAGTTTTGGAGCACCAATAACGCCATCAGGAAATATAGATTCTGATTTAGCTATTTTGTACACTCATTACAAAGGTGTAACTGGAAAATATCCTGAAAAAGGATTCCAAATAAAGTAAAGTTTTAATTTGTTCCTACCTTCCTGAGAATTGGATAAAACAAAAAATAAAAATTAAATTTTCAAATTTCAAAAAATAGAAGAGGTAAGTACTTCCAGTATTAATTTGGTGTATAAACTTTGAAAGTGCCGTTTTTGTAAAAAAACACAATTTTCTCCAGTTCATCTGATGAAGCACTACTAAGAAGATTTGAATTTTCTAATTTTTGAGTTTCGATTGAATTAGTTTCCATTGGATTTTTAATTTCTGAAAATAAATCCAATGGTAAAATTTCAGAACTGGATGGGGTAGTGGTAGTATTTTTTAAATCTTCGGAAATACTATCCTTCAAAATATTTTCTTCATTTATTTTAGGAAACGAACCACTCCCATTCAATATCCAATATAAATCTACCTCTGGAAAAATATCAATTATTTTAAGAATAAAATCCAAACTAGGTTTGTTTCTACCTGAAAGTAGGTGGGACATACTAGAACGTTGCACCCCAATTTTATCTGCAAATGAGGAGGCATTCAGACCAAAATAGTCTAAGATAATTTCTAGTCTCTTTATAAATTCATCAGTGTTTACCATTGTGAATTACTGTTTAAGTTAGAGCATTTACAAATGTAATTAAACTATGTGATATCTACTAATTTGCATTACGAAAATGCATCAATCAGGTATATTTGTTTATAGTGATCAATTATATAAACACTCCTAAATAATTGATATTAAAAAAAATAGACAATTCTTTAACAGAATACAATTAGTTCTTATGCTTTTGTTTTTATCGCAATTCAAAAGTTTAAAAAATTGTTTACAAATTTAAATAGATTAAAAATTTCATTGTTTACAATTATAACTATAAAGATGTTTACTTTTGTAAATTAAACATTGTAATATGAATTTGGAAGAATTATTTATTCAGAATAAAGAAAGCTTAATTGAGGGACGCTATCTTACTTTAGATTCTATAACTCCTTTATTGGAGAGAAATAATATCAAAAAGAATGTAAAAATTATTGGTGAATCTGTTTTAGAAGCGCCAATTTATAGCTACCAAGTTGGGACAGGAAAAACAAAAATCTTCCTGTGGTCACAAATGCATGGAAACGAAAGCACAACTACTAAAGCGCTTTTTGACTTTATAAATTTACTAAACAGTGAAACAGATTTAGCAAAAGAATTACTGGGAGCTTTTACTTTTTCCTGCATCCCTATGCTGAATCCTGATGGAGCAAAATTATATACACGAGCCAATGCCAACGATGTCGACTTGAATCGTGATTCACAAACTCTAACTCAGCCAGAAAGTAAAGTTTTAAGAGCAGCTTTCGAAGAATTTGAGCCTCATTTTTGTTTTAATCTACACGATCAGCGCACTATTTTTGGAGTTTCAGATACCGGAAAACCAGCAACAATGTCTTTCTTGGCACCTTCTTATAATGAAGAAAGAGAAGTAAATGAAACCAGATTGCAGTCAATTAACCTAATTGCAGGAATAAATGATGTTTTACAGCAATACATACCTGGTCAAATAGGTCGATTTGATGATTCGTTCAATATTAACTGTATCGGAGATACTTTTCAATTTCTTGGAGTGCCTACATTATTATTTGAGGCAGGACATTTCCAAGATGATTATCTGAGAGAAGAGACCAGAAAGTTTGCATTTATGGCCTTAGTTTCCAGTTTTACAATACTTAACGAAAACGATATAGTTAGCAATGGAATTGACAAATATTTAAACATTCCGCAGAATAAAGTCGTTTTTTATGATTTTATGTATAAAAATGTCAAAATAAATTATGATGGTATTGAAATAATTACGAATTTTGCTGCACAATATAAAGAAGAATTAATAGAAGGTCAAATTTGTTTTAATGCTTACATAATTGAAGTAGGTGATTTAGAAAATTATTTTGGTCATTATGAGTTCGATGCTGAAGGAGCATCTTATAAAGATGATTTTACTAATATTCCTAATATAAATCAAAAAGCAGACTTTTATTTAAATGATAATTTGCATTTTGTTAATGGATTAATAAAAAAGTAATTTTTTTAGCATTTTATTCAACTTTTATGCATAAATTTAATCTTTATATTAAAAAATAACCATATAATAAAAGAATTATGAGTAAGTTCCGTTTAGATGAAGTAGATCACCAGATACTAGATATGTTGATTGACAACACAAGAGTTCCATTTACTGACATTGCCAAAAAATTATTAATTTCTGCAGGAACTGTCCACGTTAGAGTTAAGAAAATGGAGGATGCCGGTATAATTATGGGATCTTCATTGGTTCTTGATTATGATAAATTGGGGTATTCTTTTATCGCCTATGTAGGTGTTTTTCTTAATAACACTTCACAAACTAAATTCGTTTTAGAACGTATTAACGAAATTCCTTATGTAACTGTAGCTTCAGTAACTACAGGTAAATTTAATATTTTTTGCAAAATCAGAGCAAAAGATACTAAGCATGCTAAAGACGTAATCTTTATGATTGACGATATTGATGGAGTATACAGAACAGAAACTATGATTTCATTAGAAGAAAGCATCAACGATAAGAAGCGTTTGATGCACACTATCTTTAAAGAAATGTAATGAAATCTTGAATGCTATATTATAAATATAACCTCAAGTGTAATCTTGGGGTTTTTTTATGCCAAATTAACCAATTTAACCGATATAACCTTTATGTACACGCTGCCTAAAATCGAACGTTTCAACCAAGACGTTCTCTCTAAATACCATATTTACAACAGTGTATTTATTACGTTACCATTTGACTCCATTGATAATACAGGTGTTTTGTTGCCAATATTTACAGATGTTTGTGATAGCGGTTTCAAGAGACTAGAAACTCCAAAGGAAATAGTTGATTTCTTTTCTAAAAAGTACATGCACAGCACTTCAGAAAAGGATAAGATTAATTTAATGTTTCATTTTATCCAATATATCGAACGTCAGATAGTTTTATTTGATGCTATTGAAGATGCAGCTTTCCCTATTGTAAATAATATGGAAGGAAGAGGTTCTCTTCGTGATATAAAAGAAAAATCAGATGCCAGAGATAATAAAGAAGAGTTGATTGAGTTTTTAGAGAGTTTCAATGTTCGTACGGTTCTTACGGCACACCCAACACAATTTTACCCTGGAGCCGTCTTGGGTATTATCAATGATTTAACAGAGGCTATCAGGAAAAATGACCTTCAGGATATAAAACAATTGTTAGCGCAGTTAGGGAAAACTCCATTTATTCAAAATGAGAAACCAAATCCTTATGACGAAGCAGTAAGTTTAATATGGTACTTAGAAAATGTATTTTATAATACTTCCGGAGAAATGGTACATTATCTTCAGAAGAATATTTTCAAAGGGAATTCCATTCAAAATCCATTGATTAAACTTGGTTTTTGGCCAGGTGGTGATCGTGATGGAAATCCTTTTGTTACAACAGAAATCACATTAAAAGTTGCGGAGCGTCTTAGGACTTCAATTTTGAAATGTTATTATATCGAAATTAGAAGTCTAAAAAGAAAGCTAACATTCTCTGGAGTAGATGTTTTGGTTGCAGAACTTGAACAAAAACTATATCGTTCAGTTTTTTATTCTCGTGGTGAAATCTATATTACATTAGAAGAATTTAAAACGCAATTAAATAAAATTAAAACAATAATAATCGAGCAACATCAGTCTTTATATTTAGATAAAATTGACGCTTTGCTTATCCGTTTGAATTTATTTGGTTTTCATTTTGCCACTTTAGACATTCGTCAAAACAGTAAAATTCATGATGCCGTTTTTAATGATATTGTAACTTATCATTTAAAATCTGGTTCAGATGTTTTTCCTGCTAATTATTTTAATTTATCAGAAGAAGAAAAATTTGCAGTTTTATCGAATGCAAAAGGAGATTTGGATTTGAATGATTTTGATAATGAAATGACAAAATCTACACTAGGGTCTATTCAAGCCATTAAAACAATTCAAGAGAAAAATGGTGAATTTGGAGCCAATCGTTATATTATCAGTAACAACGAAAGCGCTCTGAATGTGATGGAAACTTTTGCATTATTCCGCTTGAGTAATTGGGAAAATGCTACTGTAGATATTATTCCGTTATTCGAATCCGTGGATGATTTACATAATGCCCATGTAATCATGGAAAAATTGTACACCAATCCTGAATATGCGAAACATTTAGAAAACAGAAATAATAAGCAAACTATAATGCTTGGTTTCTCTGATGGCACGAAAGATGGTGGTTATTTGATGGCGAATTGGAGTATTTATAAAGCAAAAGAATCGCTTACTGCCATTTCCAGAAAATATGGAATTAATGCAATTTTCTTTGATGGGCGTGGGGGACCTCCTGCTCGTGGTGGCGGAAAAACGCATAAATTTTATGCATCACTGGGTCCAAATATCGAAAATAACGAAATTCAAATTACAATTCAGGGACAAACGATTAGTTCTAATTTCGGAACCTTAGATTCTTGTCGTTATAATTTAGAAAATCTTTTGAGTGCTGGTGTAGCCAATCAGGTATTCAATAAAGGCCAAAATGAATTGTCTGCCAATGAAAAAGAAATTCTAAATCAATTAGCTGATTTAGGATATAATAAATATTTAAGTTTTAAGAATCATCCAAAATTCATTCCGTACTTAGAACAAATGAGTACTTTGAAATATTATGCGAAAACGAATATCGGAAGCCGTCCTTCAAAAAGAAGTAAATCCGAAACTTTAGATTTTGCAGATTTACGCGCAATACCTTTTGTGGGTTCTTGGAGTCAGCTAAAACAAAATGTACCGGGATTTTTTGGAGTGGGTTCTGCTTTGAGGCACTTTGAAGATACGGATCAATGGGATAAAGTTCAGTCATTATATGATGAATCATTATTTTTCAAAACGCTTTTGGAAAACAGTATGATGTCATTGGCAAAATCATTTTTCCCACTGACAGCTTACATGAGTAAGGATCCTGAATTTGGAGCTTTTTGGCAAATTATTTATGATGAGTTTTTGGAAACCAAAAGATTATTATTAAAAATTGCTGGTCACACTGAATTAATGGAGAACTATCCTGATGGTAAAGCATCTATTCAGATAAGAGAGCGTATTGTATTGCCTTTGTTGACAATACAACAATATGCACTGTTAAGAATTAACGAATTAAACAAAGAAAAAAATCCTGATTTGGAGCTGGTAAAAGTATATGAAAAAATCGTAACACGATCTCTTTTCGGAAATACTAATGCCAGTAGAAATTCAGCTTAGTATGAAAACTAAATTCAATCCAAGAAAATATTATTTAACGTTACTAATTTTGAGTATAATTTGGGTTACATTAGGCCCAAATTATTACAATAATTATTCCCCTTTTATATTTTTTATATTTGGAGTCCCAATCTTTGGTTATCATTCCTTTAGCAGTGTGACATCATTTAGTAGTCAATTAAAAGTTAAAGAGCCAGAATTATTTAGGATAAACAAAATCGATTATGGTAATTCCAAAGATGAAATGATAAATGGAATGAATTTATTTAATAATCCAGATTTTGAAAAACTAACGGATAAAGAATTAGTATATAGTTTTAGGAACTCAAAATCCTGCTATAATTATACGATATTGTCTTTTTTCTCAATTATAATCATTGCAATAATGTCGATTTATATTAAATATTAGAATAAATATCAAATTAAACAAACCAACAAAAATGAACTCAAACCAATTACCCGTAAATGAATATTCAGGTCATTTTGCGACTTACATTCAAGCTGCTTCAAATGTTGAATTAATTGAAGAATTAGAAATCTCTTTACACGATTTCATCAAATTTGTTCAAAATATTCCTTTAGACAAATTTGATTATCGATATGCCGAAGGAAAATGGACTATAAAAGATATTATTCAGCATATTATTGATACAGAAAGAATTTTCAGTTACCGAGCGTTGAGAATTTCCAGAAATGACAAAACTCCTTTACCAGGTTTTGAAGAAAATGATTATGTAGATAACACTAATGCTAACGGAAGAAGTATTCAAGATTTGTTAACTGAATTTTCTGCAGTAAGACAATCAACTTTATTGCTGTATAAAAGTTTATCTGATGAACAGTTAAAAAGATTAGGAATTGCTTCTAATAATGAAATTTCGGTTCGTGCTTTAGGTTTTGTTACTATCGGTCATCAAAAGCACCATCAAAAAATTTTCCAAGAAAGATATTTATAGATTATTTGAAACAAGCTGACCAAATTTTCAATTTATTCTCAAAAGTCATAGTATTAGCAGGACTAGTCGAAGGCATTACATAATACGTGATGCCTTCAATCTGTCCAAATCTTTTATAAAAAAAGGCATGGCTCTGTTTACCATTAAATATAATTTTGGTAATAGACGGAAATTCTCTGAATAAGGATTCAAAATCATTTTCTTTTTGATTCTTGATATGGATGTCCAAACTTCCTTTTCTTTCACAATTTTCTAAAACATCCCATAGACCAATTTTATTGGATAAAAGGAATTGAACTTTTTCTTCAAAAACTTCAGCAATTGGTGATGTATCAAATAGGGCATACATAATTTTCCAAAAATGATTTCTCGGGTTTGCATAATATTCCTGTTTGGTAAGTGATACTGAACCAGGCATAGTTCCCAAAATCAATACTTCGGTATTTGAATTTATAAAGTAAGGAAATGAATATATCGTCATAAATTAAAGTGTTGCATTTTCTTTTTCAATCAAAGCTAAACCAATTCTGATTTTATCATAAGCAATCTGTTCTTCAAAATATTCAAAATAGGGTTTTAACGCATTAGGTGATTCTAATTTAATTTTGGCTTCGGCAATTTTTGAAATTTCTGCTTCAGTAATATAGACACTCAAGTCAATCGGATGTCCATCAACATATAGTTTCGCCAAATGTGAAGTTATAGTTGTCACTCCCAATTTTCTTTTTGCGGCTATTTCTTCAACAGTTAGTCCGCTTTGAAATAATTCTAAAGTTTCTTTATAAGTACTTCCTTCTTTTTTCTTCCGAACTACTTTATTTTTTTGAAACTCTATAATTGCCTTGATAAATGAATCGCCGTATTTTTCAAGTTTAGCTTTTCCAACACCATCAATCGCGATGAACTCTTCATCACTCATCGGTCTTTGAATTTCCATTTGTTTCAAAGTCGCATCATTAAAAATGACATAAGCAGGAACTTCTTCTTCTTTTGCTAATTCTGCTCTAAGCTTTCTAAGAATTTCAAAAAGGGAATTAGTTGTGGTTTTACTTCTTACTTGACTTACTTCTGATTTTTCAGCATTAAATTTTGGCACGGTCGTTAATTGAACTTTTTCACCTTCAAATAATACTTTTTTTGCTAAAGAGGTTAATTTAATTTTGTTTTGCTGGTGAAAAGCAATCTCACAGTATCCCAAATTAGTTAGTTGAATGATATACTGATTCCAATCATGCCAAGATATATCTGACCCTACATTATACGTTTTTAAATTTTGATACCCTTTGTCATAAATTGAAGCATTTTTTGAGCCTCTCAAAAAATCAACAATTACTGGCAGTGCCTCAGATTCCTGTAAACGAATCACAGCTGATAGGGCTTTTTGGGCAATGATTGTTCCATCAAAAAAAGCGGGTGGATTTTTGCAAATATCACAATTGCCACAATTTTCAGTAATCAATTCTCCAAAATAGGAAAGCAAAATTTTTCTGCGACAACTTAAGGCATCAGCATATTGTTTCATTCTTTCCAGTTTAGCCAGTTGTACCTCGGCATTCAAACCTACAGATGCAAATTTTTGCAATTGAACAACATCACCATAACTTTCGAACAAAACCGTTTCTGATGGTAAACCATCACGACCGGCACGACCAATTTCTTGATAATAGCCTTCTATGTTTTTAGGCAAATTATAATGAATTACCCAGCGTACATTCGATTTATCGATTCCCATCCCAAAAGCAATCGTGGCGCAAACTACCTGACAATCATCATTTATAAATTCATCTTGCGTTTTCGATCTAACTTTATTGTCTAGACCAGCATGATAGGCTTTTGCTTTTATTCCGATTTTTTGCAATTTTTCTGCTAGCTCTTCAGTTGTTTTACGACTTAAACAATAAACTATTCCACACTCATTGGGTTTATCTTTTATAAAATCAATTATTTGTTTTACTCGGTCTAAAGCCGGTCTTACTTCCAGGCTCAAATTTTTCCTGTCAAATGAAGCAACAAATGTTTTAGGATTTACCAAATTCAATTGATCACTTATGTCTGTACGTGTTGCTTTGTCGGCAGTTGCTGTCAAAGCTAAGATTGGAGTAGAGGGGAAGCGATTTTTTAGATATCCCAAATTCGTATATGCCGGTCTAAAATCATGCCCCCAAGCCGAAATACAATGTGCTTCATCAATAGCAATCAGGCTAACAGTTATTTGACTAAAAGCATTTTCAAGATAGGACAAACTCTCCGGAGCTACATAAACAAGTTTGACTTTATTTTCTATTAAGTTCTGAATGTGCAATTGTTGCTCCTCATCAGATTGGGAGCTATTGATATAACAAGCGGGAATTCCGTTGGCTTTTAAGCTATCAACCTGATCTTTCATCAAAGCGATTAGTGGCGAAATCACAATTGTTATTCCTGATAAGACTAATGCCGGAAGCTGAAAACATATTGATTTTCCTCCTCCAGTTGGCATGATGGCCAAGGTGTCTTGCCCAGCAAGTATACAATTTATAATATCTTCCTGATTGGGTCTAAATTTTTCAAACCCAAAATTTTCTTTTAGTTTGGCATGTAGAATTTCGGTGGTCATTTTGGCGTATATTTTATTTAATAAATCTAATAAAAAAAGGAACCCAAATTTGAGTTCCTTTAATTATATCATTAAGAAGGATGATTAGTCTTCATCATCTTCGTCATCGTCATCAGCAATGTCACTTTTATCAGAATCATCATCATCGTCATCATCGTCACCATCAACATCTGGTTTGTCTAGATTATCGTCATCGTCGTCATCGTCGTCAGCATCATCAACATCTAGTTCAAGACCGCTTATTGGTTCAACTACATCATCAATTTCATCATCATCATCGTAATTTCCAATTCTATCAGCTAGTTTTGTACTTACTTTTACTAAATATATGGTGTCTTCTGTTCTAACTTCAACAGCTTCGATTAATTCGTTTTTGGCATTTCTAAATCGTATGATATCTGAATCATCATAACCATCAGGAAATTTTTCGATCAAAAGATTTAAAATTTCGTTGGTCAGTTTTGCGTAATCAACTATTACTCTTTTCATAAATAATTATTATAAATCTAACAAATAAGCGAAAATTAATGGAGCTACAATTGTAGCGTCAGACTCAATAATGAACTTTGGTGTATTTATATCTAATTTACCCCAAGTAATTTTTTCATTAGGAACAGCTCCTGAATATGAACCATAACTGGTTGTTGAATCTGAAATTTGGCAGAAATAACTCCAGAACGGAACATCATGCATTTCCATATCTTGATACAACATTGGTACAACGCATATTGGGAAATCTCCAGCAATACCACCACCAATTTGGAAGAATCCAACACCATTAGAACTATTTTTCGTATACCAATCAGACAAGAAAGTCATGTATTCTATACCTGATTTCATGGTAGAAGCTTTCAATTCTCCTTTTATAACATAAGATGCAAAAATATTACCCATAGTACTATCTTCCCATCCTGGTACAATAATAGGTAAATTTTTCTCAGCAGCAGCATACATCCAGCTATCTTTTAAGTCAATTTCATAATATTCTTCTAACACACCTGAAAGTAGCATTTTATACATGAACTCATGAGGGAAATATCTTTCTCCATTATCATCAGCATCTTTCCAAATTTTGTAAATGTGTTTTTGAAGACGACGAAATGCTTCGTGCTCCGGTATACAAGTATCTGTTACTCTGTTTAAACCTCTTTCTAACAAATCCCATTCGTCTTGTGGAGTCAAATCTCTGTAATTTGGAACTCTTTCGTAATGTGAATGTGCTACTAAATTCATTATATCTTCTTCAAGATTGGCTCCTGTACAAGAAATAATCTGAACTTTATCTTGGCGAATTATTTCGGCAAAAATCTTTCCAATTTCGGCGGTACTCATAGCACCAGCCATAGTTACCATCATTTTTGCACCATTGGCTAATTGCTGTTCATATGCTTTTGCAGCGTCAACTAAAGATGCAGAATTGAAATGCAGATAATGCTTCTCAATAAACTGACTGATTGGTCCTTTACTCATTTTCTTTAACGTTTATTTTATTTAATGTTTAAAAGGTTTTTTGAGATTCGTATTTACAAATAAAAGAAATTTATAAATACGAATTTTCTTAAATAACATTTTTTTTTATTAATTATTTATTATAACCTAATATTTTTAGTACATCCTCAGCGGTTTGTTGTTCTGAGAATACTTCGGTGGCAAGTATGCCATTTTCGTCTCTGTCAATTAAAATATGCTTGGGCTGTGGTATCAAACAGTGATGTAAACCTCCATATCCGCCTATAGTTTCCTGATAAGCTCCTGTATTGAAAAAACCAAGATATAATGGCTTTTCTTTATTGTATTTAGGCAGGTAAATAGCATTCATATTTTGCTCTGAATTGTAATAATCATCACTATCACAAGTCATTCCGCCTAATAAAACCCTTTCATAAGTATCATTCCATCTATTGATTGCCAACATGATGAAACGCTTGTTTATAGCCCAAGTGTCTGGCAATGTGGTTATGAAAGATGAATCGATCATATTCCATTTTTCTCTGTCATTTTGTTGTTTTTGATACAACACCTGATAGATCGCACCTCCACTTTCTCCAACTGTAAATGAACCAAATTCTGTAAAGATATTAGGCACATCAACTTCGGCTTCGTCGCAGGCAATTTTAATCTGATTGATAATTTCATCAATCATGTATTGGTAATCGTATTCAAATGCCAATGAATTCTTGATAGGGAAGCCTCCACCAATATTCAATCCATCAAGGGTAGGGCACTCTTTTTTCAAAGCAACATATACCTTGATACATTTTACAAGCTCATTCCAGTAATAAGCATTGTCATTGATTCCGGTATTAATAAAAAAGTGCAACATTTTCAGTTCCAGTTTTTTATTCTCTTTTATTTCTTTTTTATAAAAAGGTACAATGTTTTTGTATCCAATTCCTAATCTTGAAGTATAAAATTCAAATTTAGGTTCTTCTTCGGCAGCAATTCGAATCCCGATTTTGAATTTTCCTTTGATTTGCCCTTGCAACAAATCCAATTCCTCATAATTATCAATAATAGGAATGGTGTTTTTATGGCCATTGTTTATTAATCTCGCAATATTGTCAATGTATTGATCTCTTTTGAAACCATTACAGATAATATAGGTACTCTTATTAATTTTACCTTTTTCTAATAAATTTTCAACAATATTAATGTCAAAAGCTGAAGAAGTTTCAATATGAATGTTATTCTTGAAAGCTTCATTCATAATGTATTCAAAATGAGAGCTTTTTGTGCAATAACAGTAGTAGTATTTAGCCTCATATTTATTCTTTTCCATCGATTTACGAAACCATCCTTTGGCTTTGTTGATGTTATTTGAAATTTGAGGTAAATAGGTAAATTTTAAAGGTGTTCCGTAAGTTTCTACCAATTTCATCAAATCTATATTGTGAAACTGAAGATTGTCTTTGTTTAATTTAAATTCCTCTTGTGGAAAGTAGTAAGTTTGATTTATTAAATCAGAATATTTTGTATTCATCTGTAGTATGAGTTTTATATTAATTTTATTTTAAAATAGAATTAACATAAAAATCAAACCCTAATGTTTGCGTATATAATTTGTAGCTTCTCGTAATCGGCTTTGAAGTATTGAAAAACATCAAAACTAAAATTTCCTTTTATCCCATAAAAACGCTTCAATAGCCTTAAAAAAGATCTATTGTTGCCGCTTTTTTTGGCAGAAAAATTAGTGCTATTTTGATTCTTATTCATCGGGGCAAATGTAAAAAATAATATAGACGTAATGCAATGCTTTTTATTAAAAAAAAACTAAGATTTGTAATCCTCGAAAGCCTTTAGAATTAATTCGTTTTCAACAGATTGATTAATTTTAATTTTTCCGATGCCTTCAATCAATGCAAATTGAATCGTTCCGTATTCATTTTTTTTGTCATGAATAAGCAATTCCAGTATAGGATCAATATCACTTTCATCAAAAACAACATCATCGTAAATTGATTTTAGAGTTGTTTTTATTTGATCGTATTCAGCATTGGTAATTAAATTTTTATGCAATGAAATATAACTTTCTAAAATCATTCCAATTGCAATAGCCTCTCCATGTAATAAAGTAGTCTTGTTTTCATTTTCTAAAAAATAACTTTCTATTGCATGTCCTAAAGTATGACCAAAATTCAATGATTTTCTAATGTTTTTCTCCGTTGGATCTTGCATTACAATTTCATTCTTGATTTCAACAGAACGATAAATAAGCGTATCGAGTTTTTCAAAATCAATCGATCCAAGATCCAGGAATAATTCCCAGTATGCTTTATCATAGATTAAGCCATGTTTCAGCATTTCGGCAAGACCAGAACGCATTTCATTTTGGGGAACTGTTTGCAGATAGTTAGTATCAATCAAAACCATTTCTGGAGTATTGATAACACCTATTTGATTTTTTAAATTACCTAAATCCACTCCATTTTTACCACCAACGGATGCATCCACCATTGATAATAGGGTAGTAGGGATATGTATAAAATCTACACCTCTTTTGAAAGTAGATGCCACAAAACCTCCCAAGTCTGTCACAACACCACCACCAATATTAATAATCAATGTTTTTCTATCAGCACCAAGCTCAGTAAGAACGTTCCAAATCTGAATACAAGTTTCTATATTCTTATTAGGTTCACCTGCTTCAAACTCTATTATTTCTATAGCAAGATCTGTCTCCAATAGAGGCAAAAACTTTGGCAAACAATGATCATTTGTATTACTGTCTACTATAATAAATAGGTTAGAATATTTATTTTCTTGTAAGTGTTGGTTTAGTTTTTTATATGCTGTTTCATTAAAATGAACAGGATAATTATTGGCTTGTATAGATTGCATCATGGTTATTTAATTGAAAGCGCAAAATAAGGCATTTTTTACTGAATAATATTCATAGTCTCTTTATATTTGCATAAAAAAATAACATAAATGGAACAAATATTTAATAATACCCAAGTTGCCTTTTCATTGAAAAGCGATACAGAATTAGATAGAGCTTATTTTCTTTTTAAGTTAATAAGTAGTCAACCTTTAGTTCGAATAGGAACAGCGGTTACTAATTTTGCAATAAAAGCCAATCTTCCTGTTGAAAGTTTAATTCGTGCTACCGTTTTTGACCATTTTTGTGGTGGAGTAAACGAAGAAGACTGCTTATCTGTAGTTGATAAAATGTACACCAAAGGAGTTTCTTCGGTTTTGGATTATTCTGTAGAAGGTAAAGAAGAGGAAGATCAATTTGATGCTGCTCTTAAAATGACATTGAAAACTATAGATTTTGCAAAAGAACGTCAAGCAATTCCGTTTGCAGTTTTTAAACCAACAGGTTTAGGTCGTTTGGATTTATATGAAAAATTAGGAGAAAAACAAGCGTTAACTCCTGATGAGCAAGCAGAATGGGATAGAGTAGTAGCTCGTTTTGATTTAGTTTGTAGTGAGGCCCACAAAAAAAATGTTGCCTTATTGATTGATGCTGAGGAAAGCTGGATGCAAGATGCTGCTGATGATTTGGTTACTGAAATGATGCGCAGATACAACAAAGAAAAAGTAATTGTATTCAATACTTTACAAATGTACCGTTGGGATCGTTTGGATTATTTGAAAAAATTACACGAACAAGCCAAAGCCGAAGGATTTTTTATAGGAATGAAATTGGTTCGTGGTGCTTATATGGAAAAAGAAAACGTTCGTGCTACAGAAAAAGGGTATCCAACTCCAATTTGCGCTTCTAAAGAAGCATCAGATATAAATTATGATGCAGCTGTTGTATATATGGTAGAACATTTGGACAAAATGGCCATTTTTGCTGGAACTCATAATGAGTTGAGTACTTATAAATTGATGGAATTAATGAAAACTAAAGGAATTCCATCGAATGATGACAGAATTTGGTTTGGACAATTATACGGAATGAGTGATAACATCAGTTACAACTTAGCCGAAAAAGGATATAATATTGCAAAATATTTGCCATTCGGACCTGTAAAAGATGTTATGCCGTACTTGATCCGTCGTGCGGAAGAAAACACTTCTGTTGCTGGACAAACCAGTCGTGAACTTTCTATGATTAAAGCTGAGAGAAACAGAAGAAAAGAAAAATAGTTTCTTTTTCTTTTCTAAAATAAAAAACCGGTGATTATACAATCTGCCGGTTTTTTTTTATCCTAATACGTTAACTACTTGTAAATCGTAATTGATTGCATTTTATAGTCAAAATAAATTTGTTAGAAGTAATTTAATTAAGAATTACTAAACTGCAATTTGCTCAAATTCTTATACAATCCATTTTCTAAATTAATTAATTCCTGGTGTGTTCCCTGTTCACTAATTCTACCATTGTCAAGTACTAAAATCTGATCAGCAGAACGAATTGTAGAAAGACGGTGCGCAATGATAATACTTGTTCTTCCTTCCATCAAGATTTCCAGAGCTTTTTGGACCAGTTTTTCGCTTTCGCTATCTAATGAAGATGTTGCTTCGTCTAAAATCAATATCGATGGGTTTTTCAATAAGGCGCGTGCAATAGCAATTCGCTGTCTTTGTCCTCCTGATAGTTTAATACCTCTTTCTCCAACCACTGTTTCAAACTTTTCAGGGAAACCTTGTATAAAGTCATAAGCATTAGCTTGCTTGGCTGCTGTATATATTTCTTCATCTGTAGCATTAGGCTTACCATAAGCAATATTCTCTTTAATAGTTCCTCCAAAAAGGATTACATCCTGAGGAACAATACTCATATTACCACGAAGATTTTCCAGATCGTAATCATAAATGTTTTTTCCGTCAATTAGAATTTCTCCACTATTTATATCATAAAAACGTAATAATAAAGAAGCAATAGTAGATTTTCCCATTCCGCTAGGACCAACAATGGCTATTTTTTGTCCGAAGCTGGCCGTGAAATCAATTCCTTTTAAAACCTGAACTTCTTTTCTAGAAGGGTAGCTAAAAGCCACATTATTGAAAGTTACATCTCCTTTTATTTTATTTATGACAGGAACGTGTTCGTTTGAATTAATTTCTTCCGGCACTTCGTCCAGCAATTCAAAAACTCTTTCGGTGGCACCAATCGCTTTTTGCATTTGTGCATACAACTCGGCAATACCTCCTGATGATGCACCTACATAACTTGAATACAGGATAAAAGTAAATAATTCACCTACCGTGATTTCTCCGGCAATACTCAGTTGTACCCCATACCAAACAACTCCTACAATGGTTCCGAACAAACAAATAATAATAAAAGAGGCAAAGTACCCTCTAAATTGTCCACCCTTTATACCAACTTTAACCACTTCTCTGATTCTGTCTTTGTAACGTCCTATTTCGTACCATTCATTGGCAAAAGCCTTAACAATACTAATACCTTGCATGGTTTCTTCGACCACCACTTGACTTTCGGCCACTTGATCCTGCACTCTTCTAGAATATTTTCTAATAAACCTTCCAAAAATAACTGCTGCAACACCAACCAACGGAACTATAGAAACCATCATAATAGTCAGTTTAATATTGATGCTGGCTAGCATGATAAAACTACCTATTATCAATATAAATTGTCTTAAAAATTCAGCTATGGTAGTTGTTAGAGTGTCTTGAATCTGTGTGATGTCATTACTGATTCGGCTATTTAATTCACCTACACGCTTATGCGAAAAGAAGGTCATTGGTAATTTAACTAAATTGGTATACAATGCTAGTCGGACATTTGCCAATGTGTTTTCTGTAAAATTAACGAACAGTGAAAGTCTAAAAAAAGAGAATACAGATTGTAACAAGAGTACACCCCCTAAACCTAAAGCAATTTCATTGGCCAAGTGGGCATCTTTTTTGTTTACACAGTCTACAAGCATTCCCATAAATTTAGGAAAGGCTAGGGCAGTCACACTGGTTAGTAGTAAAAATAGTAACCCAAGATAAAATTTCCATTTATGATGTGCAGCATATTTAAATATTAATAGCGCTTTATTTAGTGAACTTGCTGTAATTTTCGATTTTGGTAAATCATTTTCTTTGAATCGGGCCATTATTTTTTAGTTTATTATACAAATGTAATGCTATAAGCAAGCTGTAGCAAAAAAATAATGCAATTTTATATTATGATAACCCGCTGTTACTGAGTTTGTAAAGAAATTTGTTCGTTTTTTTATGAATATTTTTCATTTTTTTGCTTGCAAATACGAGTTCTAGTTGTATATTTGCACACGCAATCACGACAACGACACTTGTTAAGATTCAAAAATAGGGCGATTAGCTCAGCTGGTTCAGAGCACCTCGTTTACACCGAGGGGGTCGGGGGTTCGAACCCCTCATCGCCCACAGATTTAAAGCATTTAGAATAAGCGATTTACGGAAGTAAATCGCTTTTTTTTATGCAAAAAATTAATGACTTTTTAAAAAACATACACAAAAACGTACACGGTTTAGAAATGAAACGACAATATTCTGACCCAAAAATCTATACTGGAGGTGTTGATATAAAAAAATGGAAAACACTTTCAGAAGCCCAAAAACAAGCAGCCTTAAAAAAGAATTGGTATCTATACTATTCATTTCGTGACCCCGAAACAAATTTACTAACTCGTCAACCAAACATAAAGGATGGTGTAAATTGGTATAAGACCAAAGAAGAACGTTTAGAGATTTTAGAAAAATACCGCATTAGTTTGTCAATCGTTTTAAAAAATGGCTAC
Organism: Flavobacterium aestivum; assembly: GCF_026870175.2. Lineage (NCBI taxonomy): Bacteria > Pseudomonadati > Bacteroidota > Flavobacteriia > Flavobacteriales > Flavobacteriaceae > Flavobacterium > Flavobacterium aestivum. Next base: position 3,122,354 of record NZ_CP113977.2, read on the forward strand.
AATCCATATACTCCTGATGATACCGTAGAGGAAGATGTTATTCTGACCATTGAAGAAGCCTTTGCAATGGGAATAAAACTAAAAGAGAAAGTATTAGCCGAAAAACCATTTGCTACCTATAAACTAAGGATAAATCATTTTAAAGAATGGCTCTATAAAAAGCAATTTATAGGAAAACCTATTACGGCAATCACAAAAAAAGCCGCACAGACCTATTTAAACGAAATTGTTGCCAAAACATCTGCCCGTAATTACAATGATGCTAGAGGTATATTATCATCTTTATTTCAAGTATTACAGGATAATGATGTTATAGCGGATAATTTTATTTTAAAAATTCCGACTTTAAAATCAACTCCAAAAAGAAATAAAACCTATACTCAGACTGTTCAAGAACAAATTTTTAAAGACCTCAAAGAAAAGGATAGTCAATTGTTGCTCTTTATTTTGTTTATTTCATACAATTTCCTGCGCCCAGTAGAAGTATGCAGATTGCGAGTTGAAGACATTGACATTATTGGCAAACGTATTTACATAAAAGCTAAAAACAAGCCTGTAAAAACAAAAATTATTCCCGAAATTATGCTTCGGGAGCTACCAAATTTAGAAAATAAAAACAAAAAACATTTTCTTTTTACTCCCAATGGAATAGGAGAATGGGTGACTAAAAACGAAGACGACAAAAGAGGCTATTTTACTAAACGATTTAATAGGGTAGTTAAAAAACCTTTGGGACTTGGAATTGAATATGGATTATATAGTTTCCGCCATTATTTTATTGGAAGACTATATCAAAAATTTGTACAAACAATGACCCCTTTCGAAGCTAAATCTAAGCTAATGCTTATTACGGGACATTCAACAATGAGTGCGTTAGAGAAATATTTACGAGACATAGATGCTGCTCTTCCTGAGGATTATTCAGAACATTTAAAATTAAATTGGCCAGTTGAATTGTAGATTTTTTTTTATTCCTGATTCTTAAAAAAATCTGCTTTTGAAAGAAAACATATTGAAAAGCTGATTATAAACTAAAAAACGCCATTCTGATAACTAAAAAAGTCTCTTTATTAAGAGACTTTTTTTTAAGGGCATTTCATGTATTCTATTTAATCGATTAAATAGAATGATTAGCTATTAGGAATTTTGATTTTCAAGAACATCATTGCTGATCTCTTTTAAAAGTATTTCCCGTGACTTGTCTAAAAACTCAGCTTCATCAATGGGTAATAATTCAATTGCAATATTCAATATTTGTGCGATATTGACTTTTGAACTTTCCTCAGAATCAGAACCACGCTCAGATTCATCCTCTATGGAGCGCACACAAAGCCTTATAAGGTCGGAGATAATAAGCATCAAGTGACTGTAATCATAAACGGTAAATGATACGGCATATAAATCCTTTTTCTGTTTGTCAGGTGTTAATGTTGTAAAAAGTGCACTGACTAGTTCATGTAATTCATGTTTGGTTTTAATATTATTGGTTTCCATAGTTACTCATTTTTCAATTGGATTACTAATTTTTCAAGATACTTTGATATTTTACATCGAAGCTTATTTACCCAGTCTTGAAATTTCCTGTATCGCTTTGATAGTATAAGCCAACTCATAATTTTGCTTTTTAGATGTTAAACACTATTTTTAATTTGTATTTTTGTTTAGCATACGCAAGTAAGTAATAGATTACAACATAGCGAACTGTTCGAAATTGTATATTACAAATACATACTTGTTTTTTATTAAAACTGATTTTTTTTACAGGATTTTAAATATCTTTGAGCTATGAGCACAGAAACAAAACCAAAACATATAGGCAGAAATATTAGCCGTATAAGAGAACTAAAAGGTATAAAGCAAGAAGTATTGGCTAAGGCTATTGGTGTAAGTCAACAGTCAGTTTCTAATATGGAAGCAAATGAAACAATTGAAGAAGAAAAACTTATTGAAGTTGCAAAAGCTCTTGGAGTAACCGCAGAAGCAATCAAAAATTTTTCTGAAGAAGGGGTTATAAATTATTTTAGTGATATACATGACAACGATTTTAATAATAGTCAAGTTTTTGCTCCATACAGTTCCAACAATTGCACATTCAATCCACTAGATAAAATTGTAGAGCTTTACGATGAAAAGGAAAAGCTTTACGAACGTTTATTAGCAGCGGAAAAAGAAAAAATCTCTTATTTGGAAAAATTAGCTGATAAGAAATAATATAAAGTTTAGTTTACATAAGAAGAGGCAGTCTAATTTTTTAGACTGCCTCTTCTTTTAATTGGAATTATGAATTAAATAGACAGTATTTCCTTCATCAATAAAACTATTTTATCTTGTTTATCTGTTTATATAAAAGATTAACAATATAAAGTGTTAAAGAAAATAACAGTACAATTGTTGCTACTGGCGAATAAGTAAACCTTATAAAGTATTTCTAATCTGTCTTTTTTTTAGGAGATAAAAAATAGTACCAATAATTAGAATTGGTAAAACAAAATAATAATAACTCACAAAATGATAAGTACCATTATAGCTAGCTAAATAAAAATAATCAGCAAGGTAAAGATAGGCAGATAACAAAATACAGAGTACCACAAAAATTAAATAGTATTTAGTAATTGGCTTTATTTTCAGGTATGAAATTGGTGTTAAGAACATCAACAAATATTTTGAATAATGTCTCTCTTGGGATTCCTCTACACGTTTTTCTAATTTTTTTATTAAAATTGCCCTCAAATAAAAAACAGTCCCAATAATAAAGGCAGCAACCACGAAAAAGAAATAACTTATTAGATAGTAAGTGTCATACAAATTAATGGTATAAAAATGTTGATAAAAGTAAAAATAGACAAACAACAAAATGCAGAATGTCACAAAAAACAAATAATTTCTAGTTAGTATTTTCATATATTTCATTATTAAAAAAAGCATTATACATTTTGAAATGTCCTAAATATATCCCTTGAAAACTAATATTATCTATGACAGTATGAATTAATTCTTGTGGGAACTTTTGATATAGGAGTTTCTTTTCTACAATCGATTCTATATCTAAAATTAAATCTTTCAACTTTCTAGTGTCTGTATTTGCCCGTTCAAGTTCATTTATTTTTAATTGTGAAAAAAACGGACTAGGTGAATGTTTCATCGATACAATTACATAATAAGGACTTAAAATACTTAAGTATAATGTGATAGAGAATAACTTACCATCTTCAAAAACATTTAAAAAAAACTTAACGCATCTATCCTGATTATCTAGTCTTGAGAAATCTTCAAAATCTTTTAAAACTAAATCTTCTTCAAATTCTGCTTTAATACTACTTCGTAATTTCTTGTTTTCATCAGAATTAAAAAAATCTATAGTTGACGACAATCTTCTATACTCTTTGGTTTGAAAATATTTTTCATTTTCATCCCAAGGACATACATTCTTAGGATAAAATAAATAAGCCAAATTTACTAAAACTTCATATATCATATAAAAATAATTTAATCACAATTTCCTGAACTTAGTGGATTCGTTTTATATTGTGTGGCAGTAAGATTCGAAGTTGAGTTAAAATTTACTATGCCTCCATTGGTATAGTCCCTATATTCCTTAATTAATTGTTCTTGAAAATATAATTTAACTGTTAATTCAGAAACTTCTGTCTTACCAAATTTAGCAATTGTTTCATCCATAGCCAACTGAAGAACTCTTGCAGAAACTGTTGCCGCAACACCTGAAGTTACATCTCCATTGCCTTTGTTAAAATTTATTGGCATACCAAAACTTATAGGCTGGGGGTAGTTGATAATTTGTGTTATCTGAATATGGTTAGGTGGAGTTAATAAAACAACTTTAAAACTAATATTTTTAATCAATGCTTCTTGCCAATTAGCACCTTTTTTTGCTGTAAAATTAAAACTTTCACAACTAGGAGGAGGAGAATCTGCTGGACTTGTTGTCGATCCATCACCACCGTTACCACCAATTGAAGTATTTCCTCCTGTACTTATTCCTCCAGTTACTGGACCACGAGGCGTATAGACCACCGGAGTTCCAGTACTTGAAACCGTTATAATAACTGGTCTTAATGGAATTGGATTTCCGCCGCCGCCATCTGTATTGCAATCCCCATCTTGACAGGGAAGGACAGGCGGTGCTTTGCCAGTAACTTTATTAATCGAAACTGTTTTGGCTTCAACCATTTTAACATCTTGTTCCATCAATGCATCGTCTTTCTCACAACTTAATGCAATGAGAAGAAAACAGTATAGCATTACTTTTGCAATTCTTTGTAATTTGTTTTTCATTATTTCTTTTTAGTGTTAATAAAGTATTTATAACGTAAAGTGTTTCTCGAGAACGTTTTAGTTTTCACAAAGTAAGAATATTTTTATTTAAAAAAATAATTGAAAGTAATAATTGTTGTATTGTATTTTACAATCGACTTCTATTGTTGTTAAAAAGTAAGACTAATTTTTAATTTGATAAGAGGTTTATCAACAAAAAAAAGCGGTACCAATTGCACCGCTATTCACACAATAAATAAAATGGCTTAATTTTAGAAAAACTTATTCCTCACTTCAATTTTAAGATTTAGACTAAGGCATTCTATTAAGAATCCTCCATCAACTGCTTTTAAAGTCGAAAAGTCAAAAGGAATATAATTACCAATAGCAATACTTTGATTTGCCATTAAGTACACTTCATTTGTTCTCGTATCTTGGTAGATACGCAATAAATGATACCTACCACCCCAAAAATTAAATGTTGATGTGATTTTTATGTACATGCCATTCATTTGGAAAGTATCAATAGATGGGATTAATCTATTTTCGGCACTATCAGTCATCATAGTACTTAAACCGTTCTCATTGTCAAAATGATTGGGAGCCCAAAAATTAATTTGTGAAGTACTGGCAAGCTGAAAAACTGACTGGACAATATATTTTTTGGATTGTGTGTAAGATGTAAAACCGTAAACATTTCCTCTATACTGTGGACTCTCGTATATTTTAAAAAAAGGAGTTGTAGGCGGAAAATTAGTCACATGTACCTCTTGAGCTTGTCCTTGTCCGTCTGCATTATTCTCAAAGAAAAATTTTTCCGAAAGTTCCTTTAAAAAATCGTCAACGCTAGACGAATAAATTATAGGTTCACAAACGGAACCGTCAATTTCGCGATAATCTAAAACAAAGGGACTCTTTTTAAACGAAGTTTCATTTTGTATTTTAAATTTATTGGTGTTTGATAAATCCTTAACCACATTTTGGGCAGGATTAAAAGAAGTAATAATAGTGTTGTCCGCTATTTTTCGAAGCGATACGTTGCCGCTTGCTTCTTTTATGAATTTTACTATTGGACTCATTTGCTTATTTTTTTACCGTTTTTTTCTTTTTGGTCGCTTTCTTTTTAACTACTTTCTTTTTGGTTGCTTTTTTAACGGGTTTCTTTTTGGCAACTTTCTTCTTAACACTTTTCTTCTTTACGGTTGGTTTTACAGTTACTTTTACAATTTTACCTCCTTTAAGATACTTAAATCCTTTTTTTAAAGTGCCGTCTGCTTTAAGCCCTGTACTTTTTAATACTCTGGAACATACCGTTTTTAATCCTCTTACTGATGTTTTTTTTACTGCCATGATTGATTTTTATTAATTTGATTTTTGATTAATTTACCAGGAATGATAATTTCTTTTTCGCCTTTGGTTCTGACACCGTTTCGGCTTTGTCCTGTATTAGCTTTTTATAAAAAATGTTGAATTTCAAGCCGTCGAGCGGTTTGTTTTGATAGCGGTTTTTGTCGGCATAGATATAATTATCTCTATAGTCTGCCATTTTTTCGGTAAACAAAACAATGTCCGCATCAAACTGACTTTTACTGCCTCCGCGCATTTTGCCATCTGTGGTTTGTTGAAAAATGACAATGAATAATTTACCGTTGTATTTTTTACGTAAATCTTTATCGACTTCAAACCCTTTATGCATTTCCTGCATTTTTGAGAAACTATCTATTACTACAATTTCGCTGTCCTGTATTAATTTCTCTAAGTCTGAAATACTTTTTACTTCTGGAGCTACAATATTCTGCAATGCTTTTGCATTCAAATATTCATTGGCTTTGTCGTAATACAAGGTGCTTTCGGGATGCTCTTCAATACTGGCGTGTCCCACTTTGTAATTTTGAGCTAACGCATTCATAAACTGAAAGCACATTCTCGTTTTCATTGAACCCTGACCGCCTGTAAGCGAAATCACAATACTTTCTTTTTGCTTACGCTCTATTTGTCCTAGAAAATCCGCTATATCTTGATTCTCAATTTTGAAACAGTCAACATTAGTAGGTCTGTTAGCCATCTTGTAAGCAAGAGAATTTTTGTTTACATTTTTCTCTGGAGTACCCTTTGGGGTATACCCCAGTTGTTTATTTACTTCGTTTTTTGTAGCACCTTTTGGAGCGTTTAATCCTTTTACTTCAGTAATAGGTTCAGACTTTTCTTGATGCGTTCCTTTATTCTCTAAACTCGGTATAACCGCAACAAGTAACTTCCAATTGTGTTGTCCAAAAGTGTTTAATTGTCTTTGCCAAGCTCCTTCTTTCGGCGACCATTTAAAAGCCAATCCGCTACGTTTTAGAGCCGTTCTAATCTCTTCATTGGGTTTGTCCTCAAAAAACAACTGAAGACGGTTTATGTCATAATTCCAAACCGCTTTCCCGCCGTCAAAATCTTTTTCCTTATTGCCCTCTTCTTTTTTGACATTCAATTTTTTCTCCAGTTCAATTTGAGCTTTTAAATTACGGATACGAGCCAATGCATTCGTACTCACATAGCTTCCCAAAGTCGTAAATCCACTTTTATGGGCTTGGTTTATAAAATCTTCGGAAAACCCCATTTTTATAAGTTCTTCCTTTTTTTGGTCGTCCGTTATTTTTTTACGCATGATTTTATTAAAGTCAAGCGTTTTTTGATGCTGCTCTTCTTCTTTTTTTAATTTTATTTCGAGTTGTGAAAGAGCTGTTTGTGAACCTGTTTTTATGATTACAGGCTTTAATTCTTTTGCGAATAAATTTTGGTATTTTTTACCATATTCAACCAATGCGTTTAATCGGCTGTCTACAATAGCATTTTTTTTGCGCATACGAGCCACGGGGAAATTCGAACTACCCGCAATCATGGTAGAGAAAAGACCGTGTCGGCTTTTTAAATAGGCGAGAGTATGGGATAAATACCCTTCTTTAAATCGTAGAAAACGTTTTTCAAAAACAGAAAGCAAGTCGTTTTTCTCAGCAATTTTCATTTGTTGCTCCCAAACAGCATCCATAAATTGGACATAACTTTTTTGTTCGGATTCAGCCCTTTTTTCGGGACTGAAACTCGTACCCGTGTGTGCATGATACGCCGTGTTGTATGGAATATCCTTAATGGAGAACGGTTTTACAAAAACGCTTTTTTTCGACACAAATGCTTTCTTTTTTCCATAATTGGATGCTTTTTTATGTATTCGGACATGAGGTTCTGAGCCTTCAGTTTCATCCTCTTTTGCCTTTTCACGTCCTAGAATATGGTTGGTTCCTTTTTGTGCCTGAGCGCTAGCTTTGAGAAAGAAACGGTTATCATTGGTCAATTCATCCACTAGTTTATCATTCCAACTTTTCAAATACTTCGCAGAATTTTCTTTGGTGTGAAACAAAATACCCGATTCCCCACAAAGGAAAACCGCACCCAGTTCTGCCACCAATTCCTCAAAAGCATACGCTTTTTTATCTTCCTTAGACCCGTCTCTTTTTCGGGTGTCATTCCCTCTGTCTAAACGTTTGGAATGTCCGGTACTATGAACCGCTTCATGGAAATAAGCTGAATAATAAAATTCTTCACTCGAGAAAGCTGTAATACTCGGCATATTTAAACGGTCTTCCTTCGGATAATACGCCGCAGCATCACCCACAAAAGTATATTTTGGTGGGTTTTGATAGCCGTCAATAATAGCCTGCGCACTCTCGATGGGGTCAGTCTCTTTGGTTGGCGTGTGGTCTTCTTTGAATTTCAAGCCTGTACAATCGTCAGCACGATAAACGTTGTAGTATTTGATGATTGGAATTTTGTAACTGTTTTTGTCCAAATCTGTTTTGCCCAGATTCTCGCTCTTTACGAATTCAGTCCATTTTGCCCTGTCAGTCGTTTTAAAAGCCAATCCCTTGTGATTGTCGTAACTAAAAATAAGAGTGTAATAAATAACGCGTCTGGGTTTGGCACCTTCGTTTAGGATGGTATTAGCTTTTTTTATTTGGTTGAAAGTTAGATAATAGGGCTGCTTGAATTGTATAGGCACTAAATACGGCTCACCGTTTTCATCGTATTTTACGTCAAAATTGAGAATGTAATTGGCACCCGTATACTCTTTCCCCGAAACATAATTTTTGGCACCTCCTAAAGCTCCCGAACCTTTCCACTCTTTTTGCCAAGGCAAATGCCCCACGGTATCGATGGTGTTGATTATCATTTTTGTAATATAATCATAGATTTCATTAGGTGAAACGGCTTTACCCAGTCCCTCACTATCATCCTCCGAATGATACTCAAGAGTAGGCAATAACATATCGGCTTCGACTCCGTTTAGTCCGTAAGGCTCAACAGGGCTTTTTATTTCAATAGCAAAAGTATTACCCGCAAAAGCATGAAGTACTTTAGTTATTCTTTTCTCTATTACAGTATGCTGCTCTTTTTTGGCTATTTCCTGTAGTTTTTCAAGGTATTTCCTTTCTACTATAGTTCCGTTTAAACTATTGAATTCTTGTGCTAAGGTCATATTAAGAGAGTTTGTAATCGATTCCTAAAACACTAATAACTGCTACAATCCTAACATCATCCACCTTTAAACCATCGTTATGGAGTATGGTAAGGGCGGTACTGATTGCAGTTTTTAAATCCAATGCAATGGGAATGTCTTTTAGGGTTATACTAGAATTGGCGGGAATAGTGATGGCGTTTATGTTTAATTCGGAAGAGCCAAAAAGAACGTTCTTTTTATCATAAAACAAGATTCTTTTGAGCGTTACCGCTACAATATTGGCATTGAAATTTACAGGCGTTGGATTGATTACTTTTAAATCGAGTTTGAAAGTAACATAGGGCATTCCGTCATTCCATTTGGCATTCAAATTCTTGAAAGCAACGGGCAACACCTTTACGTTTTGAAGCTGTTCAACGATTTTTTTTATTTTATCGCCCAGTAAGAAATAACCAAAAACACCCACTATACCAACTGTGATAACTACATTTCTGAGACTCATTTTGCTACTTATTTACAGGGGTTAAAACCAAATTCGAGCGATTCGATACCCCACATAAACAAGAAAACCAAACCCAATAAAGGCTAAAATTTTAATCCAAAGGGGAATGTATTTAACGGGTACTTTTACGAATTGTTTGTCTACTTTGACAACTGTTTTTTCTTTATTGGTGGCTACATTTTCACTTTGGGTTTGCGCTATTTTCTGCCAGATTACAAGCTCTTTTTTTAATTCATTGTAATGAATTCCTGCTTCATTATCGCCTGATTTTTTACGGCTGTTCAGTTGTTTTAACAACTGGTCAACGGTGGCTTGGGTTATGCTGTCACATTCGGGCTTTGTTGTTTTTACTTTGGCAATTTGAATTATCAAACTATCGAGAATCGCTTGGTTTACCTGTGTGTTTTTTACGCTGTCCGTGTGGTGTTCAATAACCCGTTCAATGGTGTGCGTGTTCCCAATAGGCTTTGTCGCACAGCTATTGCATACTACCCCAAAAACAAAAAGGGCTAAAAGTAAGTAAAGGATTTGCAAAAGGGTTTTGAGTGTATCTTGATATGGAGTGTTTTTTGACATGATTATTTAAATTTAGTTTTTAGCAGCACTTTTAGAACATCAAAAAAGCTGCTTATTAGTTCTTCAACTTCAGTATGTATAAGAGTGGACAAGGAACCACCCCAAGCGCAGATGACATAGGTGACGACTTTGTTTAGGTTTAGGTATTGGTCACAAATCACATAAACTGAAAACGCGACAAAAACACTGACTATAGCTTCAGCAAGAAACCAACTTAGCGTAGGTTTCTTGCCTCTGCTGATAGCGATATAAATTTTGGTAAAAATCCCCGCCAGTAACAGCAGTATAAACAAAAAGTGCTCTTGAAGATATTTGAAACTATTGATTAAAAGGTTTTTCATTTTTATTTGAATACTTTAGAATTAAATGTGAGCCAATCCCAAGCGTAAGCATTAGCAGACTTCCAATTAGGTAATTGAACTTTTTTTTTTAATACTTCGAGAGTTACATTTTGTGCCTTATAATAGGCTACGAGTTTTATACGCTCTTCCAGTCCGTTTGTACCTCCGTTAATCCCTTTGGTGATACTGGTAACGTTGTCGAGATCGGCATATTTGTTTAGATTTCCCCAAGAGCTGCCATAAACCCAATACCAACAGGCTATATCTATTGAGATGGCTAAATCAGATGCCAAACTGGGGTTGTTTACAATATCAATTCCTGAATAGTTTTTGTATCGTTGGTAATTCCCTCGACCCGTTAATTGGATGAGTCCACGACCTCTAAATCGATAGCCGTCACCGACTTTGGTATTCCCTAAGTATTTATGGTTTTGGTATTTCTTTTGGGCGTTGTTGTACGATATTGCTTCTACTGAAGCGGTGAAATTTCGACTTTCGTGAGCCAATTGCCCAAGAAAATGGGCAATTCTTAAGGGAGTAGTGATACCGTATTTTACAAAGGCATTATAAAACAAGGTTTTATTTGATAGTACAAAACTCATTATAGGATTACTTTTTGGGGTTCAACTTTTGGTTTTTTAAATAATAGATACAATCCCATTACGGCAATTGCACCAATAACTACTTTGGTTTGTGTGGTCATAGTTAGTACGGTTTTACGGCATCAGCTTTTACAAAAGCAAAGCCATCAAATATTTTGACTAAATAACTTCCCGTAGCGTTCACATCTACAAAAGTTCCAGCCGAATCTCCGTATTTTAAATCGCCACCGTTAAAGAACTTCTCTCCAGTACCAAAATATTTTCCGTTGGCTCCTTTTTTTGCAATAAACAAAGAGGTGTCTTTTATAGCCTGTAATTTTTGACCTACTTTGGGTAAGACCTTTCGAGCGGCTTTTACAATGGGCTTTGCAAGGATTTTAGATTTTGTTTTCACGTTTGCTTTTTTAGCAAAAGCATTGATACTTATCTTCGTAACTCCTTTTTGTGCCAGTAAAGCTGCAAGGGTTACACTTCCAAAATCACCATCAATGGGTACGCCTAACAAGCGCTGCAATTCTCTAACTTCAAGACCTTTGCTGCCTTTGGTTAATAGCAGGTTTCGGTTTAGGGAAGCACCGGTTTGCGGATTAGGGTTTGTGGTTAGTGGGCTTGGTTCTGCGTACTCCGGTACATTGTCCGTCGTGCTGCTTAGAGCTTCATTCTGCTTTTTTTTCCAGTACAAAAACCCCAAAGCTCCCACACCAATAACGGTAACCCCAATTAATACTTTATTTTCATCACTCACTTTCATCATCTTTGTTTTTATAAATGCATTGGAAATTTCTTTCTCAATAAATTGTAATCCGCTGCGCTCAGTTCTTCTTTTAACCACGTTTTTAAAGAGAGATTCGCACCGCCTATGGTATTGTATCCCAATAACCGATTGTAGTTTCGAAGACCGAACGATTTGCTGATTAAGCCAAACTGTTTTTGTGTAACTCCTGTCAATTCCTCAATTATCCTTTGTTCATCTGTGCCGTTGTAAATGTTCATGGCATTATACAAAGCGGTTGCTTTTTGGCTTGGGGAAAAAACAGGAGCTTGGTTTGTATCGCCTTCGTCTATGTATTTTTTCTTTCCTCCAAAAAGTGTTTTTCCGTTTTTATTGGTTTTGGTCGCCAAATAAATTCCCGCTCCCAATACCAATACTGAAACACTTACGAGTATGGCTTTTTTTGTGTTTGTCATTAGAAAAATCCTTTTATTAGAAATCGAAGTTTGGCTATTTCCGCCTCATTAAATTGATCTTGAAGCCATTCTACCAAAGTCAGTTTTGAAAGCGTTGAACTTCTGCGCTCACCAAATGCATTAATGATTTTTATAAAGGCATTATGATTGAGACCTGATAAATTGTTTTCTACGGTAGGGTAGTTAGCACCAAACCCTAATAAAGCGGTGTAAATGGCTTCGGCTCTGGCTTTGGCTTGGGTATCGCTAATATTACTGGGCTCGTATCTTGTGTCTGTAGGAACGGGCTTAAAACCCATGAATAGTTTGTAATAAGCTATCCCAAAGGCAGTGCCAATTAAGGCAACCTTCAAAACCGTAAAGCCTAATTTTTGCCCCTCTGAACTCGTTAATGCTTTAGTTATTGCAGGATTTCTTAAACCTTTCTTATTCATCTGATTACTGTTTTCTGATTTTTTACGCGCTCAAAAAACCTTTTATCATAGGGAAATTGTTTTTTATGTGCGTGATTGCCATTGGACTTTTGGATAATTCAACCAATTTGGTAAGTACCTCTACATCCAGTTTTGATAATTGGCTTAAAGCATTTGCTTTCGATTTGGTTTCAAATGGATTGGTTCCTGTTACTTTAATTTGTGTGCTGTTATTTATGCCTGCCATAATTGATGTTTTTGTAATAGTTCTGCTAGTTCGTTAGTAAATTCGGGGTTGGTATTCATTGCGCTGTTGATGCTCTGTAGTACGTTTACAGTTGAATCATCAAGGTTTTGCAAAGCTTTTGCAAGATTTTGTTTTGCAGGGGTTGAATAATTCTCAGTAGGTGAGGCTAATCCTGTAACTGGTGGAGCTCCGTTGAAGGTTGCCAAGATGGTGGGCAAATGTTGTATGGCTCCCAACAACATTTCTTGTGTCCCGTTGCTTCTTGCCGTATCATATTTCGTTGCCAAACGCTCTTCCTTGAGTTCTTCTATTAGCTTTTTGTTTTCTTTCTCAGATGCTTTTAAAATCTCGTTTTCGGCATGCAATCGTTGGGCATCGCCTTTAGCCACAAACAAGTTAATCATGTCGAGTGACCCCAAGCCAAACGAGTTGGGAAATAGTTCAGCTTTATGAACGGTAACAGGCTGCTTAACGGGTTCAACCGATTGGGTGTCTTTCGAAAAATTCACATCAAAACTCTTACCGTCCATTTTATAGGTACTACCATTTTTGCGCTTTAAAGTCAACGTTAATCTTCTGTGTCCATCGGCGAAAAGAGTTTCAAAAAATTCTTCAGCACTACCATAGTCGGCTATGATTTCGGCATGGGGTTTATTCCTAAACACAAAAGCAGCAGTATCCAAATCCAAAACAGAAATAGCGGAATAGCTGTCGGTGTTGAGTTTGTCTATAAGTGTATCTAATTCTTGCATGTGATTAATTTTCTATAAATAATGTCCAACTCTTTTTTGTGCCAACTGAATTTTTTAAACACTCCTTCGATTCCGTCGTCTGTTTTGCTAAATTGAATGTCCAAGATCACTTTTGTAATAGTGCCGTCTGGGACGGCAAGGGTAAAGTGTTCGTTAGGATGAAGCTCAAGCTCATTGATAAAGACACTAACCAAACCATTGTTTTTCACTTGTAAAGTGGTTACGTTTTCGATTGGAATTTCCCTGTCGGATTTCACTTTTAAAAAGACTAAGCCTGTCTCTATTAATGAAATATCATTCATAGGTCTGTTTTTACGGTTTATTTTAAGCGCAGCCTTCTCTGATTTTGTACATCAAAATCAAATGAAAATAGGTGTCTTTTGATACTTCAGTTTGCGTCTTTACCTTGAAACTAAAGGTTTTCGATTCGGTTTCAAAAAGCAAAGGCTTGTAACTGTCGTCGAATCCCGAACCTTCCCTGCGTTTCCAATGGTTGATGTGGCATGGTTTTGAAAATGCCACGCCGCTATCGTCATAGATACCATAAACCGCTAGATTATTTATATCGTCGTGGTTGGTGTGTAATTCAGCCCCTAGAATAAATCCATTGTCTAAGGCGGTGCTAAACGACATTTCCATCTCGTTTTTGGGAATAACTAAATTGATTACTTTCTCTCGTATTGCTGCCATAATTTTTAATTTTAAGAAAAGCCGTAAGCCTTTACGTTTACGGCTCTTCATGTGCCTATTTTAAAACTCTTTCCTTATCGTTTGGCTTGGTGAGACCTGAATTCAAAACGAACGTTATACTCTTTGTCAGTTGGAACCGATACGTTCTTTGGGTATTCGATTTCAATCTCGAATTCTAAATTGCTTCGGATTAGGGGAGAAGTAGACAAGCTTCTAAAAGCTACAAACGGGTCAATCATTAAATCCGTAATCGGCATATCGACCAAAACGGTACCCGCTTGTTTGATTCTAAATTCTGCCGCTAAAAACTCAGCAGGCATAAGGTTTTTTATGGTACCCCAGTTTTGGGCTTTTAGGTTGGCATCCTGTCCCCATAAAACACGGATGCCGTCTATAACATAATCACGTCCTGCATTCAATTTATTTCCGTCAATGTTAGTGATTCCCACCTCTCTACGGGTGTTTACATCAACAAGATTTACAATACCCGCCTGACCTTTTACTGCTACATTCAAGTATAACGTTTTGTCTGTCAATTCTACCTGACCAATTTTAGGGATTCCACCTTTTCCTTTTGCCTTAATAGTTGCTACCGCTGAGGCTAATTCTGTTCTTCTGCTCATTTGATTAATTGATTATTTTTTGATTGATGATTGTTTGATTTTTTTTGCTGTTAATAAATCTCGTTGTATAGATCTTCCTCGGCTCCATGAAGTCCATCTTCACCGTACACGTATTCTTCCGCTCCTTGAAGTCCATTCTGATACAATTCGTCTTCCAATGCTCCGTGAAGTCCGTCCTGCACTTGGAAAACGTTTCCGTATTCATCCGTGAAGGTGCCGTTTAGCCCGTTCTCTTGAAAAATGTTTCCCGCTTCATCGATATAGGTTCCGTTCAATCCGTTTTCATCGTATTGGTAAACATGACCGTCACCGCCCATAAACGCACCGTTTAAACCATCTTCATAAGGGCAGGCAAGTCCAACAGCCCCTTTCATAAACTGGGTGGCTTTACCGTCTCCTATAAGGCGGGCACTTAGATTTTTTGTGGCAATCTTTTTGATACTTATAGCCACTTGGGTAAGTGTGCTACCCACCAATGCTCCTTTGAGCAAATTGTCTTTTGTACTGGCTCCTTTTACTCTAGTGGCTCCAAAAGCGGAAGCCCCTGCAACTGCCAAATTGATAATTGGACTTTCTGAGTAGGGGAGTAATGCAGTCAATCCACTAGATACTAGACCGCCACATACACCACCTCCAATAATTACTACCTCTTTATTCATTTTTTTGTTGATTTAATTACTTACTTTTTTTTGTTGCCATGTAAATTCCACCTACCACTACAACCGCTCCAATGACATAAAGCATAGTGTTGTTGCTTTTTCCCGCAACGGGAGCTGTCATTTTTTCGGTAACGGCTTCTACCTGTTTTACGGGAGTTAATTCGCCTACAGGCTCATTCACAGCTTCTGATGCGTTGGTATTGCTATCAGTAGTTGTAATTTCCTTAGCTGTAGTTTCAGAAAAACCTCTAGGCTCTATTTCGCTTACCCCTTCAATTTTAGCTCTTGCTTGGTTTACAACTGCTCTGCCTACTTTTGATTGCGCTAGTTTGACCCCTTTTTTTACGATTTTGGACTTAGCCACTTTCATAACCGTCTTACCCACTTTGGAATCCAATACCTTCATTGCCGTGCCTCCTCCTGGTATAATTCCCGCGACTAGCGGACCTGCAAACTTGGCTACCTTTATGGTGTTTTTTAAGTTTACTTTTCGAACTAGTTTTTTGATGCCTTTCTTTGGCTTTTTTGATCTTCCTAATCCTTGGTCTTCGTTGTCTTCAAAGGAATCGGATTCACTGTAACTGGGTTCGGCATCCTCGTAGGTTACTGGCGGCGGAGGCGGAGGCGGAGGCGGTGGCGGTTTTGAATGTTTTTTCAAAATCAAAGCATGTGGGGCAACTGCCGCTTTTACGGTATTTTTTAAATTGACGTTTCGCATCCACTTGGGCTTACCTAACCCGTTTTCATCTGCATTAATTAGTATCATACTTCATTGTTTTAATTTTTCTTCCCAAAAACAAACGCTCCTCCTATAATTCCGCCTATGATGGCATAAATCCCTAGGTTTGATTCTTTCTTTGCAAAGGTTTTGGTTTTCTTTGCAAAGGCTTTGCGGGCGGGTCTTGGGGCGTTTAGCCCATAATGCGGTAAATTAACTTCAGTATCTTCTGCCATTACATATATTGGTTCTCTGTTATTACTCGTTGTTGCATCTATGACTAAATAGCCGTCTTTTATGTCTGCTGTTGCTTGGTTTAAAGGCACTATCACATACACATGGGTAAATAGCTCAGGTTTCCAACTCGGTTGCCTTATTTGACGGATATAGTGTTTAATTCCTAAATTAACCAGTATGCAACTCGCGAAAACGGAATACGATTTGCAATCCATCCCTATTGCACGATGTTCAAATGCATAGGAGGGACTTTGTAAATCTTGATTTAATTTATCGGCTTTATACTGAATGTGATTGTATAAAAACCAATAAATACGATCACAGGTCTCTTTCAATGTATCCCTTTGCAAAAGCTTTGCAATTTTCTTTGTTTGATAGTTGTGCTTTGCTATCCATTTCTGCATTAATTGAACTGTTACAAAAGTATTGCCGTTGCCTAGGTATCTTCTTTGAGAGCTCACCTTGGGGAACAACGGCTCGTACTCTTGACCGCCTAATAAAGTTCTGTGTAACAAGCTATCTGCATTCATTTTCGTTTCGGTCTTGTATAGAATATTAGGCTCATCGTTTGATTGTTGAGTGCAAATATTAGACAGGAATTTATAGCCATTAAGGGTAATGCGGACTTTTGCGGACTTTACTTGAGTTTGAGTTTCTTTTGCAAAGGCTTTGCAAAAAAAGGTGTAGTTTTTTACAAACCCTTGTAATTCTGAAACCTTGTAAAAAACTTTTTTTACAATACGGCGTATATTAAGAAAAAGCTTTAGATTTGTTTAAAGATTAATCTTATAAATTAAAAATAACGGTTTTTCAACTATAGAGATAAAATAACGCAATCGTTACTATATTAAATTTGGATACAATTAAATGAAAAATGCAATTAAAATCATTTTAGTGACATTAGTATTGTCATATTCATGTTTTACACATAGTCAAATAATACCTGTATTTCCAACAACAGGAAATCCCCAAATTCCACAGGTTCAGCATTACGGATATTCAAACGCAGGAAGTCCAGTCACCAATCCAAAGTATCAAATCAACGACCTAGAAAGAGAAAGTCAAAGACAGCAAAACCAAGATGAACAGATAAAAAGAGAATTTGAGCAAAACGAAAAACAACGAAAAGAAATTTTAAGCCAAGTAGAAAGTGATATAAATGAATTAAGTGTTGTAAATTACAATCTTCCATCACTATCAAATCAAAAAGGGACAAAATATTATAGAGATGTTTATGACAAAATGCTTGCTCTGAACATAGAAAACTATTCCGTAAAAGATTTAAACTTTCAAATTGAAAACGCCTATTTTGAAAACAAACTTGATAAAGCTGAATTTGATAAGACCATAAAACAGACTGGGAAATTCATAATTGCAAAAATGAAAGAATTAAATTATGATACAAACAGCAATACAGCTAAAAACTTTATGCTCTTTGAATTCTTTTCTCAAACCTTACAACTCAAAGGATTTAAAGAAAAACATTTTCCACTAAAATATGATTTTGAGGATAACTGGGGCAGAAAAGATTGGTCGAAAATGTTTGTAACTAAACTTTTGCGAACAGGAACAGGGCAATGCCATTCAATGCCATTCCTCTATCTAATACTTGCCGAAGAAATTGGCGCAAAAGCTTATTTATCATTTAGTCCAAATCATAGTTATATCAAATTTCAAGATGAGAAGAGCAAATGGTATAATCTCGAACTCACAAACGGAATGTTTACGGTTTCATCTTTCATTTTAAACAACGGATTTATTAGAGCCGAGGCAATGCAAAACAAAATCTATATGCAAAATTTATCAAAACAGGAATTGTTATCACAATTTTATACCGATTTAGCATTGGGCTATTTACATAGATTTGGGTATGACGATTTTGTAGAAAAAGTAGCAAACAAAGCGCTGGAATTATATCCTAAAAACATCAATGCAAATATGGTAAAAGCCAATTACAACACAGTACGCTTCAAATATGTAATGAAACAATTGGGAATAAATCCAGAAAAAAAACAAGAATTACAGCAAATAAAGAACTATCCTCAAGCCATTGTTTTACTAAATGAAACAAACGGGCAATATCAAAAAATTGATGATTTAGGATTTCAGTTAATGCCCGCAGAAGCCTACGAAAAATGGTTAGGTTCTTTAAAAGAAGCCAAAAACAAGCAAGAAAATGAGACTTTCAAAAAACAATTCAAGGGATTAGTTATCAAAAAAACAAAAGGTTAAATAATGAAAAAAAGGACATTTTTAATATTTCTATTTCTTGTCTCAAAGTTTTATGCAACTGCTCAAACACAAGAAAAGTTATTTGAGGACAGCTATAAATTACTCAATAATATGATTATTAATGAAAGCGATTATAGTTTCAAAAAAGCTGTTTTCGCAGTTGAAAATACGTATTTGAACAATAAATTAGACACACTTTTTCTTAGTAATAAAATCAAGACTTTAAAAAATCTGAGTTTATCATTAATCAAAGAACGATTTTTATGTTATACCGAAAAGGATAAAGATATTGTAAATAAAAGAGCCGCAATTTTTTCGATTATCTGCGATACCATTCCTATCAATTTCAACGATAAAATATATCAATACGAACCTTTTGGTTATGATTTTAATGATGTTTTTGGACATAATACAAGAGAGAGTCTTTTCGTTTCAAAATTATTAGAAACAAGAAAAGGAAACTGTCATTCATTGCCCTATTTGTATAAAATTCTTGCCGAAGAAATCGGAATAGATGCCAATTTAGCACTTGCACCAAACCACGTTTACATTAAACACAGAAGTGTTAAAGATGGTTGGTATAACACCGAACTCACAAGCGGAATTTTCCCGATTGATGCATGGATTATGGCATCAGGATTTATTCATATTGATGCTATTACAAATGGGGTTTACATGAAAGCATTGAATAATAAAGAAAGTATTGCATTAGTTTTAGTCGATTTAGCAGAGAATTATAATGCGAAATTTCCCAAAAATGATGGCAGTTTTGTTTTGAAGTGTTGTGAAACAGCCATAAAGCAATATCCAAATTTTGCAACTGCTCTAATTCTACAAGCTGAAACCCATAAAAAACAAATGAAAAAAGAACAAAATAATGAAAAAGCAAATCAACTACTTCTTGATTTAGAAAAAGAATATGCACATATCCATGAAATAGGATATAGAAATATGCCTGAGGATATGTACTCCAATTGGTTGATTACATTAAGAACAGAAAGAAATAAATACGAAAACAAAAATTTGAATACCTTTAACAAAAAATAATTTTTTATGAAAAAACTATATTTTTTATTTTTTTTAATTTTTAGTTTTTGTGCAGTTTCGGCACAAGAAAAACTTTCAAAAGAAGAACAGGCAAGAAGAGAAAAGAACATTCAGGCAGGGAATCCATTCGTAAAATACGGCTGCAAAGCACCTGTAGCCACATTAAGTAAAGGAAAATATTTAGAGGTTCACGACCTAGATAGTATTGTTACAATTGGTACAACCCGTTGGCATGTAGATTACAAAAAAATTGTTGGTGATATTGTTCAAGATACATTAAATGCTGATGCACAACCTACAGGGGACAAGGTAGGTCGTTGGATGTCGCCAGACCCATTGAGTGAGGAATTTCCAGAATGGTCACCTTATGCGTTTGTAAATGACAACCCAATAAGATATAGCGACCCAACAGGAATGGCTCCCGAAGAATGTTGTGATGGATTAAAAGGATTTCTTATAGGCATGTCTGATAATCTTTTAGGAAGGAATGACCGTAGCAATTTTGGCGGGCAAGACTTTAATAATGGTGCAAGAGCAGCTGATATTCTCTCTGTTGCAGGTGGTACATACTTATCGGCAAATGGTGTAATGAATACAGGAGCAGGTGCATCAGGTCTGGCTAGTTCATTAGCCGTTACAGAAGCATCAGGTGGTTTAGCTATTGAAGTTACTGGTCCTACTGCCGCTATAAGCGCAACTACTATGGGATTAGGAATGTTGCAAACTGCGATAGGTGGAAACATTTCGATGAATGCCATGAGTAATTTGAAGAATGGCAGTTCTTCAGATTCTTCACATGGCAATTCCAAATCTAGCACTAAAGAACAACATAATTACGATATAGAGGATACACATAATGACAATAGAGTTGTTAAAAATGGAACAAGTAGTGGCAAAGAAACTAAATCAGGAGAATCATATAGAGGAAATTCACAAGCAAATAAGTGGAATAAATCCGAAGGAACTCCAGGAAGATACAAATCCAATACAACTAATAGAATACCAGCTGGTGACGGAGCAAGACAAAAAGCACTTGATTATGAAAAAAACAGATCTAATCAAGTTAGAAGCCAATTAGATCCAACAAAACATAGCAGACCTTAACATTAAAACTTTTAATACTATGAACTTAAGAAATATTGGGCTTTTTATGAGCTATGATTCTGGATATAAAGACCCTTTCAGAGACAACTTTAACCTTAATACTAAATTTATTAACAATTTCATAACTAGAAAGATTAGACCTTTAAAAATTTTAACAGACGGAACTTTCAATATGATAAACATTGAGCCTTCTGTTAATAATATAGGAAATTGTAAAATAAAAGGGGAAAAAGCTATCAATGCCAATGTGAACTTCAATAAAGATTTATATTTAGGTATGAATGAAATTGAAAGGAATAATTATTCTTTAGAACTTCTCAATGAAGGTTATAAAATAATTTCAAAATTTAAAAATATTGATGTATCACTTTTTGTCAATATTAATAATGAATTAAAGTCTGAAAATTTTATAAATGAATGGACACATAAAAAAAAGAAGTTTAAAGAACAAAATCTTGAAGTTGAGTTAATATGTAAATTTTCTGCATCGGATTTTAAATTAATCATAGTAATCTCAGACATGAGTACCAAAGATATATTATTAAATGATGTTTTAATTCGAACTTTACCTGATGAAGTATGTTTCTCTCCTTTGTTTAAAGATATACAAATAATAAATAATCAGCTAATAATTACTGAATTTCAAAATAGACCTAAATTCATTTTTAACTTAATTGACGTTTATGACAAAAAATTCATTTTTGAAGTAACTGATGTTGGATTGATTTATAAAAAATTCGAAGACTGATTTATAGAAAGCAAAAAAATGGATTGGAGATATAATACAATATGGTTTGAGCAGATTAATTCAAATAAAGTATGCACTTTAGATTATAAAGAGAAATCAATTTCAAGTTCTAATTTTGATGATATTGAATATGGTATAATTTGGTATTTTAAGTATAAAGGAATCTCATTCGACCTATTACCAAAATCAGAAAAGCTATTATATTTGGAAATTAATTCGGCAAATTTCAAGGATTTTATTGGGGTTAAGAAATATGGGAATTTAAAAAGACTTGAACTACATTATTGTACTAAGCTGGAAAATGATTTAGGGTTATCATCTCTAAAAAATACACTAGAATTTTTACACATTAATCAATCCAAAAAAATTAAACTGTCAAAGGAATTAAGTCAACTGAAAAAACTAAAAGTCTTGTGTTTAAATAATTGTGGTCCATTAGAGAATTTGATTTTTTTAAATGATTTCCCAAATCTTATTGATTTTAGATTTGTTAATACAGATGTTCTTGATGGTGATCTATCTCCAATTTTAAAACATCCAACATTGAGAACTGTATCTTTTTCGGATAAAAGACATTTTAACTATAAGAACGATGAAATAAAACTTGCATTGAACTTAAAATCAACAATCGATTTTAAAGATTTTGTTTATAAAGGAGAATACAAAACATTTAAATATAATTACAGCGACTAAATATAGGAACTTAAAATAGCGCTAATATAGTACCGAAAAAGCTAAACAAGATGTTGATTAATTATTGTTTCTATATTTTGCATCAAAATAAAAGCAGAATTTTGTCCTATTTAAATTTAGGAAACAAAAATGATACGTTAGATCAAATACATACACACTTAATAAAGAAATTGAAAGGTATACCAAAAGTATAATACTTAAAAAGATAAAGTAAAAATGTTAGAAATATCGCCAGCAATAAGACTACCTAGAATAGACGAAGTTCCTAATAATTCAGAAGTTTTAGAAGGCATAAAAGAAAGAGAAAATGCCAATATTGTAGAAGGTTTTGTTATCCATCAAAATACAACTCAGGATTTACCATTTAACTTTTATGCAGAAATAAATGTAAATAATTCTAGATTATGGAAGGTATTCAAAAACATCACAAATGATTTGCCTGAACAATTAAGCTGTATTTACAATTTGTATGATTCTGAACCAAATTATAGCATTTATTCAGATAAAAAGATAATTCTTAAAAAACTTGATAAATTTGAAACAGAGTTAACAAAGGATTGCAATATAGAATTTGGACTTATCCATCAAGTAGAAAATAGTTTGCAAGAAATTTTTATCAGTGACTGCAAGTATATAAAGTTTTGGGGAATTGACGAAATTAGATTTAGACAAATTATGGAGATCAATCATTTAAATGAAATTAAAAACTTAAATTTTATTGATGAATATCCAAAAGTTATAGAACCTTTGACAAATTTCATAAAAAATGCAAGAGACACGTTTCAAGTTTTTAATGAGTTAGATATTTTTTTTATGAATTGTGAAAGTGACGTTAGCTGACAAAAAATAGTAAGATGAGCTAATAGAAGAATTTAAAATTGACTTATTTAACGAAGAATATGATGGTTTTCCTGACTTTACCCCATCTGGTGCTCGTTTACAAACGAGCGTCAACTTCTTCAATCAACTAAATAAAGTGTTTGCAACGCGGGTAACTAAATTATAAGCCTTTGTATTACTAGAAATTATAGAAGTTTCATAGCAATCTATTTATATAAGCCGCGTTACAAACGCTACAATTTGTCTTTTAATTTAAGAGAATACTTGTTGCAAACGAGCTAGGGGAGTAAAGGTCTTTTCTTTGTTTTTATGATCTATGGTGTATAATGTCATAGTGAATGTTTAGTCTTGAAAATTGTGTGTTCAAAAACATGTTTGAACGTAAGTCGTATAAAATTTGGTGTGATGGGTGTCCAAACTTGTTTCCAAAACCAAAATTACACACAGCAACTACTCGATTTCCCCAACGATTAATATTTGCTCCAATGTTTAGTGCTTCAAATGTTGTGAAGTCCCAATTTTTTGAAGAGCCGTGATGAGGGACTTGAACCACATGAGCATTGACTAACTTATCTTTAAACGCTTGTGGAAAATCAATTGGGTTGTTGTTTGGATTGATAGATGTGTCGCCCAATAAAAGAGTTCCTAACATAACTCTATTGTTATTACTAAAATGATGCTCATCGTAATGATGGCGATGGTAATGATAATCATTGTGAAAGCGAGTCAATTCACAATTAGAGTAAATTCGACCCCACAAGTGTTCAAAGCGAATTGGCCCGTGTAAAACCACAAGACCGTGAGAATTGATGTCACCAATGCAGTCAGTGTAACATTTATGAGATTCTTTCCTTTTGGTTGTTACAATCTCTTTTAGATTATCAAGAGATAAATCTTCATCCGTTTTTTTCTTCAACTTCTTTTTTAAGCATTCATGTAGTTTTTTGATTGCTTCTTCGTTGACATCTTTAGCATAAGTTGTAAACTCCCAATTTTTTCTTATGAAAAATTGCAAATTGTTCTCATATACTGAAACATTTGATTTACCTTTTAATTCTTCTGTGTCCTCGTTAATTGTACCTCGTGCATATGCATAAGCGAATTCCGATTGATCGTTGTTATAGCCTAGATATACTATTTCAGTTTTATCGTTAGGTTTGACAAAATAGAATTTAGTACTTTCGCTATTTTGTAAGATAAATTGAGTTGGGTCTTCAATAAACGAAATGTAATCATCTAAGGAAAAGTTGTTGTCAGGGTCATCATTTTCAAAAAAGGAAACTAAAAAGAATTGTCTGTATTGTTTTTCAATGTATGGTAGTATGATATTCTTTACCTTAAACTCTGTCAATAGACGTTTCAAACCAGAAACATGGTCGTAGTCTAAGTGAGAAATGAATAGCAATTCAATTTCATCATTATGCGGAAAAAAATATGGTTGATGTTTAAAATAAGTTATTTCGTTATTCAGTGATTGATTATTTTCAGCAATGAATGAACTTGTCCCGCAGTCATAAACAACGGTGAATACTCTATTAATTTCGTGATGCCAAATTCGTCCACCATAAAACGAACCTTGTCCAGCTTTGTAAAAAGAAAATTTTGCTTCCATTCGTCTCATTCGGGGTTTTATTTTACACTTTTATCTAACGTTCCAGTACTACAACGTGATTGGGACTAAATTAAGCCCATTATTCGGATTAGCCAAATCATCCCAAATACAAAGTCAACTTCCTATTAAGCTAGTTGCTCAAATCCATTGTTGTAGCTGCTATAGCTCGTTGCATTTAACTCAATGGTGGCAAACCATCTCGAAAAACTTTTATTGGCATTTCTATTTGTTGCAAGTTTAATTCTTTTCTCAAATCTTGCCTTAATTCAGTTAACAATTCGATTAGATTTGTTCCGTTCTTTTCAGCTAATTCATTAGCAATTTTTATTGTCAATTCAATTTGTTTTTTAGTTCCAAACAACTGAATATCGGCGATTGGTTTTTCAACATATTCTTTTGCGTCAACACCTTTTCGATTTGAAGCATATTCCAGTTTTCGCCATGCTTCAATTAAATAGTTTACTCTTAGTTCTCTCTGTTTATTTTTTCTGTCACGTTTTGCACTAAATAAATGTACAATATACCAACCAAATATGGTAACTAGAGCAGTAATTAATAAAGGGATTAGTAGTTTTAGATTTATTTCCATGTTCTGATTTGCAATGTTCTTAGGCAATTAGCTATAACGTCTTGCTACTAGGCGATGTAGCGGATTAATATTCACTATTTTTTGGAGGTTTACCTAATTTCTCCAAGTACAAAATCATTATTCAATTCAGCCCAAAACCGCTATAACGCTTAGTAGCTGTTGTAGGTAGTTGTTTTTATACGGTTTTGTTTCTACGCCGAATTTAAGAATATTTTTCGTATGTTTGGTTTTCACTTTAATATTTTTAAATATGCTAGAAAATATAAACTTTACTTTAGTTTCAAGAGTAGATTCTCCACAAGGCGAAGCTAAAAACAAAGAACAATTGCACACTTCACATTTTGACTTTGGAAGTGAGCCGAATCCTGACGGAAGCTTGATTTCTATTCAATCTATTTTAACAGATGACAGTCGTAACAATTACGAAAGGCAAGAACAGATAATTTTGCACTTTGAACAAACTTCATATATAGAATTTGACAATGACTTTTTAGCAAAGTTTATTCAATTTTCTATAAAACAACACGGATATGCTTTAGGATTATCAGAAGATAAAATACTAATTCCTTCTATTGAGGCGATTCTGTCTTTTGTTGAGAACAGTTAGGTACATCATCTTTTAATTTTTCTTTGGGCGCTGTATTTTTACCAACTCCAAATTTTGGCTTTTTTAATTTCCAAGTAAATACTGCTTGGAAATTTTCTTTTTGAATCATTTCGTTAAACTTTTTTAAATTATTTTATTATGGCATTTCAAGATTTTAAGTACACGGTTCACGATATATTAGGCTATGTTGATTATCTAATAACAAATGAAACTTATGATTATTCAAATAATGTTCAAATTCATAATGACGAATATGGACATATTGTTAGAATAGAGACAGAACTAGTTTTTAGAAAAAATAATACTGACTACATCTCTAAAGGAGAAATTAACTATTTTATACCTAAAACAGATGAAGAATATTTTGATTTAAAGTATATTGTTGTCGAACTTATCTATCAGTCTTTTTGCAGACAAGCGGGGTATATCTATGCAACACATTCAGAAATTCCAAAACTAATTCCTTCTGTTTTTAATCTTTATCAGGTTTTTGAGTTGAATTACAAGAAGAATCATTTTTAAGACATTCTTTTATTTTTTCGTAGTATGGGTGTTCTTTTACTTCTTTGTAGAAACCTTTTGCGCTTGCTGTAGCGATTAATTCAGGACATTTGTATCTTCCATTCAAACGTTATTTTTTAACGCTTAGGCTTCTTTACAGTTACCAATTGGATTTTTATTTTTTGCCACTTCAAGCTCGTTTGCAATGAGCGCCTACTTACTTCAATTAACTAAATTAAGTGTTTGCAATACTATCCGCATTTACTTGTCTACTAAATGTAATTTCTTCAGCGTCAGTTTTAAGATCTTTTTCATTTACTTAAATTAATTATTATAATTTGAGAGCTAACATAATTTTTTATTCCGTTTTATTTGTCCTTTCAAATTCCCATTGCAAAAGTTTATTTCTAGTCAATCGGTCTCGATACTTATTTAATTTAATTTCCAATTCCTCCGACAATAAATAACCGTCAGGCGTTCCATTTCTATCAATAAAGATTATGATTTCGTGAGTTAATAAAGCTTTAGCTTGATGCCTCATACCCATCGGAACACCTGTTCTTGTTTCTTTAAGAATGTCGTTTATTTCCCTTTCCAATACTCGTTCGGGTATTTGATTTAAATATAAATCCTGTAATTGGGCTTTATTTCTAATATAATTTAAAGTTTTAAGATTCATAAATTATGTATAGGATTTGGTTAGTTAATCAATGTGGTTTATTTGTTTTGACTTAGTTACAATAGCTTTTTTGTAACAATTAAATTTCCATTTTCGTAGAACTGGACAACATTCGTTATTTTGGCTAATCTGTGCTTTTCAAATCTCCTAAGCATGCTTCTAATTATTGACTCGTTACTGCGTTTGTTTTGTTTTATAGGGGAATACCAAACTGCATTACTTTCATCTTTTTTGGTAAGTATTACCATTTTAATTTTAGAACTTTCGGGGGTAAATACAGCCATACTAAATAATTAAGTTTGGTTTATTAATAGCTTTCATTAGGCATTAAAATTCAGAAAGATTGTATTTCAAAAAATCATCGTCGAAAGCCACCTTTTGATTCATCTTTAATGATTTATTTTCAATTATGCTTGGTAATTTTTCTAAAAAATCGGCTGGCAAATTCTTTTCTACATAATCGAACAACTGAGGCATTGTGATTTTGTTTTTGAAGAATCGGTTTATTTCATTTTCACATTTTTTAGAATGGTTTATTTTTTCTTTTCTGCGTACTGAATTGGTTTGCTGTTTCTTTTTAAGTGCTTCATACTTCACTTTTGACTGTAAATGTTCAGCATATTTTACTTTTGTATACTCAAAACCGACTTCTTTAGATGTTTTGCGGGTCATGTCAAAATAATCGTAAGGGAATAGGGGAGGGAATTCATTTTTTACAAACCATTTTCTAGCCCACTCACCTCGCCAGCGCATTTGGGTTATATCCTCCAAAATATTGGTTTTATTAAAAGAATCACCAGTAAATGAAATCCATTTATAATTCATATACAGGGTAATTGCCTTTTTCCAAGAACCTGAATAAGGGGTAGTGTTCTTATAAATTTTAGACATACTCTTAAAAAAATCTTGAATGCAAAGCTCTCTAAACTCTTCTTTTAGCATTGTTCCGTGAAAAGCTTCTTTTTCGAGAATACGTAAATCTATAGGCTTGTAGTTGTTGTAAAGCTTATCCGCAAGGTTTTCTGCCAGTTCTTGAGGGTGGAGAATTAGACTTTGAAGTTTTTCGGATAAAGTTTCTGGAATTTCAACCTTTTTTGCGCCCGCCCCCTCAGTTGGATTTTGCTCTTTGCTTGTCGGTGTTCCAGTAAAAAAATTAGAAGGCGTGACCAAAGGGAACTCCTTATCAAAAAGAGGAATGTTTTTCACATTCTCTTTCTTTTTATATTCATTTAAAGATGTTCTAGTACTCTCATTGTTATCAAGTAAATCTTTCCCATTATAAGATGTAACTGGTTGATTCCCAATAGTGGATAATTTTGAAGTTTTGAGGTCAAAAACCACAAGAATTTCAGTATTTATATGTAATTCAACGGGCTTTTTTTGACCTTTATAACAGTAATCTACAAAGACGCCGCATTCTTCTAAACGTTTTCTATGATTGCGCACGGTCTTTCTACAAAGGTCTAAACTGGCTATTCCATTGCGTTTTAATTGGGTTACCAAGAATGAATTAACTTTAAATTCTTCAATGGGTCTAATAGCTGTAACTCCCAGTTTTATATATTGCTCGTTGCGTTTCATAAGTTGTGAATTATACAAGTGCAACAAGTTTTGAAAAATTAACTCGGTTGCGTACTTAACTTCTTGTATTTTCTTTCTGCAAATAATCATTCCGTATTCTTTACAAAATTCATCAACCAAATTATTATAGGCTCTAGCGGACAATGATTTGTTTTTCTTCATAAAAAGTTTGGAAAATTCATTTTGAACCTCATTTAAACAATTTTCAGCCAGAAAAGATTCTACCTGTAGATTGTGTTTAATGGTTAGTTCATTTTCGGCTACAGTCATAAAATTATAGCTTTCAATATATTTTCTGTAGTTGTCCATTGTAGCTGAAAAAGCCTCTTGGGTAATAGCGGGATAAACCGCCATAATGCGAGTTTCAATATCCGAAGTGGTAACAAGAGTTGTTGCTATTGAATCTTGAATAGCTTTCTTTTCGGCTGTATCACCAAACCCAAAAAGGGTGGAGGCTAACGAAAAAACGTTGCTATCTAAATTTTGTTTCTTCATAATCAATTTTTATAACCTCTCAGCATCGGGCTTTGCGCCCGAATGCGTTAAGGGATTTGAGCAATTGCTCGTCGGTTCTTTCGGTTGTGTAAAATTTAATTGTTCTTGGTTTAGGACTTAGCATGCAACACGTAAGTGCTTAAATTTTGCATCTTTGGTTCGTTTTAGAATTCTTAAAATCGCTTCCATGCTTTCGGCATCAGTTATAATGGGTGTTCTAGTATTTCTTTTAACTAATTTTTCCTTTTTCTTTTCTTCTTTCTTTTCGCCTTCAAGATCTTTTAGAATCAATAAATAGAAACGTTCAAATTCCTCTCGAGAGAGTGCTTTGGCTACGCTATGTACTGTTTCTGCATTCATAATTACTGGCTATACAATTAATTGTAATAATTTGAATAGTTATTTTTAATATCTACAATTATCAATACTTAAACTTTTTGATAGAAAACAAAAACATTGTTTTGTGTTTTATCACATTTTTAAGAAAAATACACAATTATTTTCGTTCTGATTTTCGTATATTGTCAAGGCAAATTTATTACAATATTTGAATTTATTACAATGTTAGTTAAAAATATATTACAATTTTATTATGGATAATTTTATAGGTCTGAATATCAAAACTTTGTGCTTAATACACAATTTATCTCAAAAAGATTTTGGGAATTTGTTTGACATTAAGCAAAGTACTATTAGTACATATTTGGCAGGAAGAAGTAATCCCCAAATAGAGACTATTCAAAAAATATGCGAATATTTTAAGATAACTATTGACGAACTAATTAATATCGATTTAGCCCAGAATGATAACCATAGTAATAAAAATAAAACAAATATTACTTCAAAAAAAAACGCTCATCATATCGGGAATCGCACAGTTGGAAACCATAACAAAAGTGACTTTTCTGACAATACAGTAAGTAATAGTGAGTTAGAATTATGGAAACAAAAGTTTGAATTTTTGGAACGTGAAAATGTGCTATTGAGAGAATTATTAGCTGAGTATAAAAAAAATAAAAACAGTTAATTCAAAATAATAGTAGCAGGCAGAATATCTAAATTAAGAATGATTTTTAAATATCGCTGAAATAGCAAATCGTAAGAAGAAAAAAATAAATTTAAAGTTTGGTATAATTCTTAGAATTTCAGACTTTTGAAAAATAAATAGTAACAAATATAATTATAAACCCTTACACAAATCCGTACACGTTTATTATAAAATTTAAATCAAAGGATTCAGTAAATACAATACCTGCCAACTTCCAAAAACAAGGGTATTTAGTTTACACCGAGGGGGTCGGGGGTTCGAACCCCTCATCGCCCACAAAACTTCTCAAGAGATTGAGAAGTTTTTTTTTGCCCATAATTTTTCGGCTAAACACGGATCAACACAAAAACCGACTTTAAATTAAGCCTAAAACCCAAATCTTGCGAAACCGCTGTTAACCCTTTGTTATTAATTCTGTTGGCTATGATTACTGTTAAAAGAATCTCTAAACATTTTCCAGCCTTCTTTTGTTTTTTTCCAAAGTTTTAAATATTTGCCGCTGTCAATCTGTTGCCCGTTTGCACTAAAAATTTGAAATGAGCCTTCTTCGGTTACATATTCAAGTCCATCGCCGTAAACTTGGGTGGTTGTAAACTTTCCGCCTTTTACCGTGCCAGCCGCAAAAGTATCTTTAAAATCTTTGGCAAGCGCTTCTATTCCACATAAGGCAGGTGCATTGGGTGGCATTAGACAGGCATCCTGTGTGTAAAGCTTAAGGATTGACCCATCATTTTTAGCGTAAAGGTCAAAATAAATTAGGTTGATTTTGGCAATTGATTTCTTTGCCTCTTGTAGTTGACTTGATTTGTCAGTCTGTGCATAACTACTCACACAAAATGTAGATAATGCCAAAAGTGAAAATTTTAAAATCTTGTTCGTTTTCATATTTCAATAGTATTTTTTAGTTAATGAATAGCAAAAGTATTGCTGCCTCTATAATTAAAATTGTAAAAAACGGAACAAGATAATTTATTTTAAAAGAGCTATGAGTTCCGTAGAACTTTCGAGGTGAAAGCCGGACGGTGTACTGCCTGTAAATTCTTTGAAATCTTTGATGAAATGTGATTGGTCGAAATAGCCACAATGATGAGCAATGGAGGTGAGGGAATCGTTATTGTTTACCAGTAGATGCAGGCTTTTTTGAAAGCGATTTATTTTGCGAAACAAATTGGGTGTGAGCCCTGAATATTGCAGGAATATTGTTTGTAGATACCGTGATGAAATGCCATGACTCGCGGCAATCCTATTCATATTTACTTTGTTATTATCTAGTAACAATTCATATGTTACACTGTTTACCAAATCTAATTTATCAAGTTTCTTATCAAAACATAAGAGTCTTTCCATTAAAAATGCCTCTGTGAATGTTATTTTTTTGATTATTGAGTCAGCCTCTAGTAATTTTGAATGTAATTCTTTGATTTTATTACCAATAACATCTTCTAGATTAAAAACAGCATCATTAAACTGTTGTATATTTTCATTAAAAAAACATACAGCTGTATGAGGATAAAACCTAACACCAAACATGGCATGTTTACCATAAGATTTTATTTGCATAGGCTTCAATACTTGCCCCCAAAGCTGAATATCGGGTTCAGCTACAAGTGTGCCATTTATACTAAATTCCTTTCTGGTAGCTCCCAAGTTGAACATGATTTCAAGAGAGCCCGAAGCAAAAACATTATCATCTGTTAGCACATCTGTTTCAGTTTCGCAGATAAAATAACATTGAATGAATTCCTTTAAAACACCTTGCGGCTTAAATTCTTGATAGTTCATAGCTTGATATGTAAATGTTACTAATCTGAATTCTCCCTACCTGCGTTGCCAGCAATAAAGGCTAATGGTGGCTGATTTCATTTATTTTTTTGAATAGAAGAGATTTGGAAAGTTCAAAATTTTCTGAGGAAATAAGCGAGTCCAATTCTTTTTTAGTCTTAATGTATTCTTTGTGTTCTATTTTAACGCTATCATAATAATTTTTCCAAGCCTTTTTCATTTCGCCGTCTGGAGCTACAATTGAAAGATATTTTGCTAAGTTTAATCTTGCTTCAATGCCGTTAGCCTCAATCATTTTTGCATTTTCAAAATATTGTAATTCTTTTAAATCTTGGTCTCTTTCTTTAAATAAGTCAGTTATTATTAATGTGCTAGTTGTTATCGCAATCGATACAATAGTATATTTAAAAAGGTCAATTATTTTATCAATTTTTTGAGCTTCAATATTTCCTTTAAGAATTATTCTTACTGCTACTATCATTGCGACAACAGTAATAGTGACGAATAATCCGTAAAGAAAAAAACTAACTGTTCCAGTATTTGTAAACATAATATAAATTGTAAACAATGTTTTGCAATTGCAGTCAACGTGCCGCGGCTTTACGTAGTGGCGATGCCAGCGAACGAATTACTTTCTGTTAAAGATAGAGTTTTCGTGAAGAAAAAACCTCAAGGTAATAAAGCAAACTAGCCATTGCGTGAAACCGCTGTTACCGGCTGGCCGTTGAGTAAATCAGGTTAGAGTGTAACCTAATTGAGTATACATTTCTAAAAAATCAAAGTTATTCCAAGCTTCTATCAATTTTCCATTACGAATTCGCACAATACATTGCCCATTAAAATTGACTTCCTTTCCGCTTTCAATATGTGTTGCCTTAACATTACAATTAGCAGATTCCATATCGTCTTCAGAAATGACATGATTTACAGTAACTAAAATATTGGTAAAATTATTTCGAAACTCATCATAATACGTTTCAAAATTTTTAACTCCACGCATAGGTTCTGGAGTCAAACCATGTGCAATATATTCAGGACTCAATAGATCACTAATAGATTCTTTTCTGCCTTGATTCCATACTTCTTGGAACCACTTATTCGAAAAGCTTTTTGAAATGTCTTTCATAGTATAAATTTTAAAATGTTAATACAATGTTGAAGCAAAAAGATTTTAAGGCTTGCGAGTAACTTGTATATACCGCTACAAAGTAGCGACAACCACACCCTTATTTTATATGATTTGTCGCTACTTTATAGCGTTTATTTAACAAATATAAATATTCTTTTTATTACAAATAATCAAAAGTGCTTTTATTTACCATATAAACTATTGATATTCAAGCAAATCTATATTTAGATGATTTTGCAGCTGTAGATATACTAATCTTTATAAAGAATGCATTTAAAACAGAAAAGAGACTTTTTTAATGGCATATATAAATACAATAATTATTCCCAGCAATCTTAATTTTCTGAAACACCATTACTACTCATCTTTGAAAATATTTCCAGTGACTAGTCTAAGGGATTAGACAAAGGGTTTATGAGCTTAACATATTTAGCACTTAACACATACCATACAATTTAATAACTTATAAGTAACTAATAAATAACATACTACATTTCTTATAGATTTAATTTTATGTGAAAATAGAAAGTTAAAATTTAATTAATAACTAATCTTTTTTCCCTAATCTATGAAAAGAAATCTACTTTCGATTGTTGCATTAGTATGTGCAGTTTCAGGTTCGGTATTTGGTCAAACAAAAGGTTTGATTATTTCTGAAGTTTCGCCAAAACCAAGCGGAACGGAATCACCTTATGAATATGTAGAGTTAGTCGCTACTCAAAGTATTAATTTTGCTACTACACCTTACACTGTTGTTGTGAGTGATGGCGCAGCAACTGCAAACGGATGGAAAAACGGCGGTAACAACACTTACGCTTTCCAGATCAGTACAGGTTCTGTCAATGCGGGACAAGTGGTATATGTTGGCGGGTCTTCAATGGCACCTCTAAGCAATGGCGGTGTATCACTAAGATCTATCAATACATCAACTGTAAACGGAGATGTTTTTGGTACTAAAAACATTTCTGGGGTATTTGGCAATGGCGGAAGTAATATGGATGGTATTGCTGTGTTCAATGTAGCTGCTGCAAGCATTACTTCGTCTACTGTTCCTGTTGATGCTATTTTCTGGGGTTCAGGGGTTGGTAGCGCTTATCTTAGCAGTACTTCAGGATTTCAATTACCGGTAAATGACAAGTACAATGGAGGCAAAGTAGCCACAAATTCTTTTAAGGCTCCGGATCCTTCTTCTGGCGACCTAATAAAAGCGACTGCTGGTACTTTTGATGCTGCTACCAACACATGGACAACGGCTCGCACCTGGGCTAAATCAACCAGCGCATCCTATAATACAAGTTCAATTACTGTAACAGGCACAGGAGGAAACCAATTTCCAACCGTTTCTATTACATCTCCTACTAACAATACAAACTTTACACCACCTGCCAATATCACTATTACTGCCAATGCAAGTGATGCAGATGGTTCTGTAAGCCAAGTTGAATTTTACAATGGAACTACTTTATTAGGAACAGCAACTACAAGTCCTTATTCCTTCGCATGGAATAGTGTAACTGCTGGTACTTATACTTTGACTGCTAAAGCTTATGATGATCTAAATGCTGTTACAACTTCCTCTGCAGTTACTGTAACGGTATCAACAGTTAATCAAGCTCCAACTCTTAGTTTCCTACCTGCTGCTTCTAAATTGGTAGATGAAGCTTCTGGTACTATTGCTTGCGTAAAAGGTGATGCAACAGACCCTGTAAGCGTATCAGGTTTGGATATCAATGTAACAGATGAAAGCTTGAGTACTCTTACATTTACAATGACAAGCTCAAAAACAAGTGTGGTTCCTAATGCTAATTTCTCAATAGTTGGTACTGGTAATACCCGTAAATTTATAATAACTCCTACAGGTGTTGGTTACGCTACGATTACCTTAAAAGTAACTGACAATGCCGGATTAAATAAATCAATTTCTTTTTCATTAGGAGTAACTAATAAATATATCACAACTTCTGTAAATGATTTTTACCACACGGGTTCATCCGATGGTTCTGCAGCTATAGCTATTGATAATAATTATATGTTTGTGGGAGATGATGAAACTACATTGATTAGTTTATATAATAGAAATGCATCCGGTCTTCCTATTTATACTTTTGACCCAAAACCTTTCCTAAATTTAGCTACTGGCGAAAGCGATCTTGAAGCTGCATTTGTAAGCCCAACAAATCCTAACAGAATTTACTGGTTCGGTTCTCAAAGTAACAATAAAAATGGCGAATCAAGACCCGACAGGGACAGAGTATTTGTTACCGATATAGTAGGTACTGGCGCCAATGCTACACTTACATTTGTTGGATCTTACCAAGGACTTAGAAGTAAAATTATTGCCTGGGGTGATACAAATGGATATGCACTTTCTACTTCAGCTGCAACAGGCATGATACCAAAACGAATTGACGGGTATAATATAGAAGGGGCAGTAATGGGACCTGACGGAACTACAGCTTACATTTGTTTCAGAGCTCCCTATGTAAATACTACTAATCGCAATAAGGCATTGATTTGCCCAATTAATAATTTTGAAACTTGGTTCAATAATGGTTCTCCTGTTGGTAATCCTACTTTTGGGACTCCAATTGAATTGAATCTTGGAACAAGAGGGATTAGAGATATCGCCAAAAATGCATCCAATCAATATGTGATTGTTGCAGGTGCATTTGACACAACTGTAAATTTTGCTTTGTATTCATGGAACGGACAGGGAAGTAGTGCTCCAACTCAACTTACTGCCAACCTTGCCGGATTAGCACCTGAAGGAATTATAGTGCCTGCTTCACAAAGCGGAACTTTCCAAGTGCAACTTATCTCTGACGAAGGTGCCGATACTCCATACGGTGATGCAATAGAACAAAAAGACATTACTACTTTACAGTATAGAAGATTTGTTTCTTCGGTATTAAATGTTAGTGGCTGCCTTACCTGCAAAACGAGCAAAAATGCTGTAACTACTACTGCAAATCGACCAATGGTTACGCCAACTAACTTGGTAATATATCCTAATCCATTAACAGATAAAGTAACTGTTCTTTTAGGACAGAACGAATTACCATCTACAGTTTCAGTAAAGGTAATCAGCTCTTTAAGTCAAATTGTCGCATCTGTAAAAGCCAATGTTATAAATAATTCAATCATACTGGATTTACATACACTCAATCAAGGTGTTTATTTTATCAGCATTGAAGGAATTGAAAACGTATTTAAAATTATCAAGCAATAAAACATTGTTTTTATTAAAGATAAAAATCAATAGACTGCATTTTATCTAACCCCCCAGTTTCTTTAAATCATATAAAAAATGATTCGGAAACAGGTTCGTAATAACCACAAAACTCCTTAAGAAATTAAGGAGTTTTTTTGCTATATAATAAGATGGATGTGAATAATTGCGTCAGAACCGCTGTTGTGAGATACCTTACATTTGAATCTCATATAGTAATACTTCACCGCTTTTTTCATCTACAAAGTATATTGATCCTTCTGAATGCTCTTTTTCGACATAAGCTTTTTGCCCCACTTTTGGTGTAAACCAATTTGGTGCGTCATTGGGTAAACTAAAATCTCCGGTAGCAGTTTCCAAATCATTGGTTTCGATGAAATTATCTATCCATTCATCTGAAGCCTTAAATTTTAAATAGGTGATGTATTCCTCTGTCCAATGTGATGATTTCCAAAACTGACCATTAATTACTTTTATATCGTCTGGCACATCTTCATAAGACCAAAGTTCAAAGGCTTCTTTAGGATCATAAGTTTCTTTGGTTTCTGTTCCGCATGATACAAGACAAAAGAATAATAGTGTCGAAAGCAAATATTTCATTTTCAAGATAGTTTTTAAAGGTTTCTCACAAGTTGTATTTACTCACTTGAAAGCATCAACAAGCACATCATTTTTTTGATATTTTGTTGCTGTTTTATAACGGTTATCGAACAAATATAAAATATTATTTTTATTACAAATAGTTTGTAGAGTTTTTATTCTCTGTAAACTTTTACTTCTCACAAGCATGATGTGTAAGTGTTTTTTTTAGTTGTATTTAAAGAATGCTGTTTTATTTTTTATTCTGAAGGATTAAGACTGTTTTGTTGTTAATAATTATTGTTTTTAAAGTTAGTTTGTTAAAATTAACATTTATGCTCTTTTTTTTAACAGTAAATATGTTAAACACATTTTGATGGGAATTATTTTGTAATATATTTACCTCAATGATGCAATCTATATTTTCTTGAATTAACTATAAATCATCTATTAACATTAGACTATTGTGCTGTAGTAATAATTCATTTTGAAGAAAATTCGTAAGATCATTCAGAATAAATGAAAGAAGAATATTAATTAAGGCCCCATTAATTATGTTACTAACCGATAATCATTTAACCATCGTGGTGGGTATAGATATCCATTTTACCACATTACCTCCATTTAATCCTTTTCATCCTTATATAGGTATTGTTATTGACCCAGCAGATTATATTCCTTTTTTAGGAACCAATGTGCATGTAAATGGCTTTAAGCGCGGGAACTCTGATACAGGAGGAATTATAATTCCATTACAACATATTCCACTATTTACCCCGCCATGGCTTATGATGCCCATTATAGGGCATGAGAGTATGAACTTTTTTGCTTCGCAAACCGTTTTCTCAGATGGTACCCGAATGAGTCCCAAGGGATATATGCTAATGACCTGTAATGATATTGGTATTCCGCTCTCAATGTCTATCGGAAAAACCAAAGTAGGCAAAAAAATGTTGCCCTTTGCGCCAACACTTTTTGCACCAACCTCATTTTCATTACCAATTCCTACCGGAAAACCCGTAATGGTGGGAGGTCCCTATCCACCGGATTGGGGAGGAATGCTTACAGGATTATTAGCCAGTATAGGTTTTAGTACACTATTAAAAAAAACTAGGGGGTTAATCAAGAAATTCAATCATAGTGGTAAATGCCCAAAAGGACTTAAAAAAGTTTTGTGCAAATTTGGATTTGAGCCTATAAACCTTATCAATGGAGCCGTGATTTACGAAGGTAGCGATTTTGATATTGCAGGTCCTATTGCGCTCAATTGGGAACGCAGTTGGTATTCCGATTCTCAATATGTGGGCTGGCTCGGGCATGGCGTACACTGTAATTACGATCGTGCGGTAGAATTGTATCCCGAAGATGATGCCTTGGGACTACGTATGGAGGATGGTAGACTTGTGGCATTTCCAACTCTGCTGCCAGAAGAAGAATTTTACCTGCGTGAGGAAAAAATAACCCTTAAAAGAAACTCAAACGGCTATCAGGCCTACGACCATAACAGCAAGCTCTTTTATGATTTTACCCTGTTTGACGGAAAAAAATACCAACTCACACAAATAACCAATCACGATGGATTAGCCATTGTTTTTGAATTCACAGGATATGGTTTAAGCAAAATCATCGATGCCGCAGGCAGAGAAATAAAAGTAAGTACCAAGGACGGACTCATCCAAAAGCTTGAACTCGTGAGACCGGAACAGGAGGAACTATTGGTGGCTTATGAATATGACGAGCATTATAACATGGTAGCAATTCTCGATGCTTTAAAAAATCCAACAGTTATTAAATTTGAAAACCACTTGATGGTTAAAAAAACCGATCGTAACGGACAAACCTTTTACTGGGAGTACGATGCAAAAAACCGTTGTATTCACACCAGGGGCGATGGCGGTTGGCAGGAAGGCTGGATTGAATATCATGCCGAGGATGGCTACAACTTAGTAACCGATGCCAACGGAGCCGTAACTACTTATTATTATGAACCAAGCCAACTTGTAACTCAGGTAAAAAACCCAATGGGTAACAGTACTTTTTATGACTATACCGAGTTTATGGAACTGTATCGTGAGATCGATCAGGAAGGTCGTATCACTGGATTCAGTTACGATGATATGGGGAATAAAACAGGTACTACCTATCCTGATGGTACCGAAGAAATGATGCTGTATGATGACGAAAATCGTCCATCGATAGCTATAGATCCCGAAGGACAAAAAACAATCTATTTGTATAATGATGAAAAAGCACACCAACTCAAAACCATAATAGCGCCAGATAAAACAACTACACATTTTACTTATAATAGTGATGGACTACTGGCTACGGTTGCTAAAACCAATAATAAGTTACAATTGATTTACGACCAACAGCACAACCTTATTGAGTGGAAAGAAAATGACCAAAAGCTAAAAACATGGGAATATGATTATCGTGGGCGTGTATGGGCGATTTACACCCCGATGCAAATGGCAGATTACTTTACCTACGATGTACTGGACAGGGTACAACAAATCGTGGAGAAAGATGGTAACGTCATAGAATTTAGCTATAACAATTATGATGAAGTAATAGCCCTAAAAGACAAAAAGAACCATATAAAGTTTAGCTACACCCCAATGGGAAGTCTTGCCAGCAGAGAGCAAAATGGCGTAAAAGTTCGTTTTGACTACGACAAGATGGAACAGTTAACCAGTATAAAAAACGAAGACAACGAAACCTATTATTTTGACCGTAACAAGGCTGGACATATCATAAAAGAAACCGCTTTTGATGGCATCGTAAAAAAATACAGCCGCAACTTGGTGGGTGAAGTGACTCGAATAGATCACGGAGGCGGGAAATTTACCGAGTACGAGCAAGATGCTTTGGGACGCATCACCAGAGCCGATTACCACGATGGTACTTGGGAAACTTACACCTATAACAAAAACGGATTATTAACAGAAGCCACCAACCAAAACGTAAGCATACGTTTAGAACGAGATGCCAACGGACGTATTGTACAGGAAACCCAAAAACAAGTCCTCGATGCCAACGAAAACGGTATAACTCTTACCGCAACTTATAACGACCTAGGGCAGCGTACCAACATAAGCACCACATTAGGTGCCAACATAAATACTCATTATGATCAAAAAGGGCAACTCGAGCGCATAGAAGCCCAAAGCAATGAGCTCAAAGAGCAGCACCAAGCTTGGGAAACCACACTAAAGCGAGACGAATTGGGACGCGAAATAGAACGTTATGCCACAGGAGGGCTACACATAAAAACCAATTACAACAGCAGTGGCAAGCAAAAAGAGCAGGAGGTATTTGCCAATGGTAAACGCACGGGTTCCCGTTATTACAATTGGGATACCAACCAACAGTTACGCAGTACGGTAAACCAGCTGACCAAAAGTATGACGTACTTTGATTATGATGACTTTGGGAATCTTGCCAGAGCTGATTATGATGGTAAAGGAGAACTATACAAAACCCCTGATGCGGTGGGGAATCTCTATAAAACTCATGACCGCAGCGACCGTACGTATGGCAAAGGAGGTAAACTGCTAAAAGATGAAAAATATTATTATAAATACGACGAGCTGGGCAACCTGATACACAAAAGCCCTCGTGATATTAACAAGCCACTAGTTTTTGAAAAGCCAACCAATATATTTGATAAACTTATTGGTAATAAAGAAGAAGAAAAACGCTTACAACAAGAACACGAACAGTGGCAAAGTGGCGATACTACCTACACTTGGCTCGCCAACGGAATGCTGGAAAGTGTAACAAACCCTGATGGAAAAGTCGTGCGTTTTGAGTACGATGCACTTGGAAGACGTACAGCCAAAATTGCAAACAAAGAAATAAATCGCTATGTTTGGGATGGCAACGTTCTTATTCATGAATGGAAATACGACCTAAAGGACAGACCAAAACTCATCATTGATGGTGACGATTTGGTTTATGACAAACCCGAACCTGTTGAAAACCTAATCACTTGGGTCTATGAGAGAGGAAGTTTTGTACCAAGTGCTAAACTAATTGGTGACGAGAAATTCTCAATTATAAATGATTACATTGGCAGACCAGTACAGGCTTACAATGAAACTGGTGAGTTAGTTTGGGAAACGGATTATGACATTTATGGTGATTTAAAAGACCTAAAAGGTGATAGAAATTTTATACCCTTTAGACAACTTGGGCAGTATGAAGATGTAGAAACTGAGTTGTACTATAATAGATTTAGGTATTATAATCCTGATACTGGGACATATTTATCCCAAGATCCTATTGGTTTAGCAGGAAATAATCCGAATTTTTATGCGTATGTGCATGACACCAATGCGATGGTTGATCCTTTTGGATTGGATGAATATTTTTTTAGAACAATATCTAAAGAACATTCTGAAATTTTAGAAAGAACAGGGGTATTACCTGCTACAAAAGAAACATTTACTTCTCCAACATTAGCATTTTCAGATAATTATGATGGAGTTACTTATAAATTTACAATGAAAGATGGTACTACAGATTCTTTAGCTAAAATTGGAGTTAAAGACCAATCAAAATTAGTTAAATCAACTTATCCAGATATGCCTGAAGTTAAATCAGGTTGGGTTCATGATTCAGCTTATTTTAAGCAAGAAAAAGTAGGTAAAAAAGCTCAAATCAATATTGGATTAGGACAAGGTAAAGGTCTTGATACATTTAATGATAATATCATATCTTTTGAAAAGGTAAAAAAAATCGGATGTCACTAATTTTAAACTAAATAATGATAACAAAAGAAGAAGAAAAATTAATATATGATTTAATTTTAAACAAACTTGATGAAGAACATTTTTTTAAGTCTTATCCTATAGATTTAAAAAAAAACAAAGAATATTTTTGGGATGAATTAAATGATTCTATAACTAAAAATGATTCTGAAAAAATAGAAATATGTTTTGATATAATTGAATATTTATATGATGATGAATTATCTGAAATTAAATTGCAGTCATTGTACCAAAAAGCTATCCTATTAAAATGTTCCTATCATTTGATTGAGAGGCTTGTAGATTCTTTAGAAAAAACACCTTTCACAATTAATTATTTCAAGCATGTTCTAAATCAAAATTATTTAGAAAATCAATCAGAAGAAAATATTGAAACTTTTATGGTACCTATATGGAATAAATGTCTTTGGGCATTATCTAAAATAGATACTGACGAAACAAGAAAAATTATCTTTGAATATAAAAGTTCTCAATATGAAGATATAAATAAAACAGTTAATAAGCTTAAGTCTAAAATGACTAAGTAGCGTTAATAATAAGCTTAATATCATCGGGTAAAGGATAAATTTTCTCTTTGGGAAGTTTATCTTTTGCCTTTTCTATACAATTATTTAATATAAGTTCGTGTATTTCTTTAGATAAATCTGTAATATCATCAATTTGCATAATCCAGTCATTTACATATTTTTTTACTGCTTCTTCCTTTAAACCAATTTGAATAGACTTATAATTTAATTTGTCTAAAAATAAATTTTTTTCAGGATCCCATTGTATACGTACAGGAGCAATATTTAATTTTTCTTTCCAGTTTTCCTGCGTTTTATAAGTATCTTCTCTATAAGTAGATAGACAAGAATTCTGTAAAGCCCATTCAAAACCTTCTCTTTTAATTTTGATAGCTAAAATATGTTCTTGTCCTTCTTTTTCAGCCCAACCCGAACGATACATCATCCATAAAAAAGATGGCTTGATCCAAGTCATTCTTTCAATTTTAAAAGGGCTGACAAAAGTTTGAGCTTTTATTGCTGGTAAAGCTATTTCTTTTCTAAAAGCCTGATAAATAGTAATCGTATCATTATCATATAATGCTCTAATTTCTCTTTCCTTAACAACTTCAATCATGTTGTTTTATTTTTATAAAACTTTTTTAATTTTATGTATCGCTATTTCAATACGAGACAAATATATAAAAAACAGTTTGCAATAAATGCAGGTAACAATTAATAGCCATAAAGCTACTAAACTAGCAACACAACATATAAAATGTAATTAAATTATGGAAAAAGATTTTATTTTTATTGATGATCAAACAGATGGAAAGGAAAGAATTTTTTATAGAAATATATTTTATTCTTATATAAAAGATCTTGTGACAGATTTTTTTAATCATAAGTTAGATTATAATGAAACTCATTTACGATTTGTAAATTTTTTGGAAACATTAGAAGACGCAGGAGATGTCTATTTTTTAATGCATGAGATGCCTTATCATTGGGCATTAAGTATAATACAAAATACACCAGAGCCTAATGAGGAAATAATGTTTGATGAAGATAAGCAGAATAAAGTACTAGAATTTTGTAAACAATTTTTATTGAAAAATAAAATAAGATATTTTTTAGAAGAGCTTTAGTAGTTTTATGCATTATTCGCATGATATAGAAGTCTATGCCAGCATTATGCTATCTTACTAAAGATGCAGATATATAGTAGAAGGAGTAATATCCGTAGGGACATATAAAATATCTAAAAATTAAGTTTCTTATTTTCTAATGAAATAAAACAGATGATTTAAAAAAATAATGAAATATAAAGACAGCATCAAATTTATTGATCTAGAAACTGAAGAGCAATTAATTTTTAATTTTAAGACTTGGATTTCTGTAATACAAGGAATTATAGTAAAATATGCTAATAAATCAGAGAAAGAAGCAAAGCATTTAATAGAAGCAAGAAATTTTACGATTCCAAAAAATTATGGGCAAGTTATTTATTATAGTCATGATACTGAATTTCATTGGGCAATGCTAATCACTTATGGAGATGGGTATTGGCAAAGAGGAATTAGTTCAGATGAACCTTCTGATTATATGGAATGGGAATTACATTATAGAATTGATAATTCATTAAAAGAGGAATCTTTTGAATTTGTTGATTAGTCTCCAGCCAAGCAGAGTCAATATAACCTTTCAAAGAGGCATATCACTATAGAAAACCCAAAAAGATGTAAATATTTATACCCTATCCATGACAAGACTTTTTTGGATAGGGTAGAACAATCCTATTAGTATTGCGTAATTATTGTAGGGGTCTCGAATTTGTTTTTAGAGTTACTGTAATTATT
Source organism: Flavobacterium aestivum (assembly GCF_026870175.2). Taxonomy (NCBI): domain Bacteria; kingdom Pseudomonadati; phylum Bacteroidota; class Flavobacteriia; order Flavobacteriales; family Flavobacteriaceae; genus Flavobacterium; species Flavobacterium aestivum. The sequence continues at coordinate 3,166,286 of NZ_CP113977.2, forward strand.
TTATTTAATACAGAATAGATAACAGTTAACATCCGCCGTTGTGTGACGCCTTACATTTGAATCTCATATAGTAGTACTTCGCCACTTTTTTTCAATAACCTGTAGAGTTTTTATTCTCTGTAAACTTTTACTTCTCACAGCCATGAATGTTTAAGTGGTTTTACTGTTATGAGCACTAACTTAAGGCAGCAATTTATTTAACGAATCCTATTTTATTTTTTTATTTTGAAGCATTAAGACTGTTTTATTGTTAGTAATTATTGTTTCTTAATTTATTTTGTTAAAATTAACATTTATGCTCTTTTTTTTAACAGTAAATCTGTTAAATACATTTTGGTGTGAATTATTTTGTAATATATTTACCCTAATAATATAATCTGTATTTTCTTTAAATAAATATATAATTAATTAAATTAAACTATTGCAGTACTGAAATAATCAATTTTAAATACAATTAAATAATCAATTCAAATAAGTATTAATTAAGACCCCCCTAATTAATTATGTTACTAACTGATAATCACTTGACCATTGTTGTTGGTCTAGATATCCATTTTGTCACCGTTTTTCCAGCAAATCCTATAGGTATTCATCCTTATGTTGGTATTGTCATTGATCCGGCAGATTATATTCCGTTTTTGGGAACTAATGTACATGTTAACGGATTCAAACGAGGTAATTCAGATACAGGAGGAATGCTGGTTACCTTACAGCATATCATGCTTTTTTCTCCTTGGGTTCTGGCACCCATTATTGGGCACGAGAGTATGAACTTTTTTGCTTCAGAAAAAGTATATTCTGATGGCACACGTCTTAGTCCCAAGGGATATATGTTGATGACTTGCAATGATATAGGCATTCCGTTATCATTGGCTGCTGGTAAAACCGAAGTGCGCAAAAAAATGTTGCCCTTTGCACCAACACTTTTTGCTCCAACTTCATTTTCATTACCAATTCCTACCGGAAAGCCCGTAATGGTGGGAGGTCCTTACTCTCCGGATTGGGGCGGAATGCTCACAGGCTTATTAACCAGTATTGGCTTTAGTACGCTATTTAAAAAAGCAAGAGGGCTTATCACAAAATTCAATCATAGTGGTAAATGTCCGGAAGGGCTTAAAAAAATTCTATGTAGGTTTGGTTTTGAGCCTATAAACCTTATCAACGGGGCGGTGATTTACGAAGGTAGTGATTTTGATATTGCAGGCCCTATTGCGCTCAGTTGGGAACGTAGTTGGTATTCCGATTCAGGCTATGTGGGCTGGCTAGGGCATGGCGTACACTGCAATTACGATCGTGCGGTAGAATTATATCCAGAAGATGACGCTTTGGGACTACGTATGGAGGATGGTAGACTCGTGGGATTTCCTGCCTTGCTACCAGAAGAAGAATTTTATCTGCGTGAGGAAAAAATAACCCTGAAAAGAACTCCAAACGGTTATCAGGCCTACGATCATGACAACAGACTCTTTTATGATTTCACCCTGTTTGACGGGAAAAAATACCAACTCACACAAATAATCAATCACGATGGGCTAGCCATTGTTTTTGAATTTACAGGATATGGCCTAAGTAAAATTATCGATGCCGCAGGCAGAGAAATAAAAGTAAGCACCAAGGATGGATTCATCCAAAAGCTTGAACTTGTGAGACCGGAGCAAAACGAACTGTTGGTGGCTTATGAGTATGATGAACACTACAATATGGTAGCCATTCTTGATGCTTTAAAGAATCCAACAGTCATAGAATTTGAAAACCATTTGATGGTTAAGAAAACCGACCGCAACGGGCAAGCCTTTTACTGGGAGTATGATGCGCAAAACCGTTGTGTCCATACTTGGGGCGATGGCGGCTGGCAGGAAGGTTGGATAGAATATCATGCCGAGGATGGTTACAACTTGGTGACAGATGCCAACGGTGCCGTAACCACCTATTATTATGAACCAAGTCAGCTTGTAACTCAGGTAAAAGACCCAATGGGCAACAGCACTTTCTATGACTATACCGAGTTTATGGAACTGTATCGTGAGATCGACCAAGAAGGTCGTATCTTGGGATTCAGTTATGATGATATGGGGAATAAAGTAAGCACCACTTATCCTGATGGTACCGAAGAAATGATGCTGTATGATGACGAAAACCGCCCATCGATAGCCATAGATCCGGAAGGACAAAAAACAATCTATCTGTACAACGACCAAAAAGCGCACCAGCTCAAAACTATTATAGCGCCAGATAAAACGACTACATATTTTACTTATAATAGTGATGGGCTACTGAATACAGTTGCCAAAAACAATAATAAGTTACAATTGGTTTATGACCAACAACACAATCTTATTGAGTGGAGAGAAAACGACCAAAAGCTAAAATCCTGGGAATATGACCATCGTGGGCGTGTATGGGCAATATACACCCCGATGCAAATGGCGGATTATTTTACCTATGATGTTCTGGACAGGGTGCAACAAATCGTGGAGAAAGATGGTAACGTCATAGAATTTGGCTATAACAATTATGATGAAGTAATAGCCCTAAAAGACAGCAAGAACCATATTAAGTTTAGCTATACTCCAATGGGAAGTCTTGCCAGTAGAGAGCAAAACGGCGTAAAAGTACGTTTTGACTACGACAGGATGGAGCAGCTAACCAGCATAAAAAACGAAGACAACGAAACCTATTATTTTGACCGAAACAAAGCCGGACATATCATAAAAGAAACCGCTTTTGACGGTATCGTAAAAAAATATAGCCGCAACCTAGCGGGTGAGGTAACGAGAATAGACCACGGAGGTGGGAAGTATACCGAATATGAGCAAGATGCTTTGGGACGCATCACCAGAGCCGATTACCATGATGGTACTTGGGAAACCTACACCTATAACAAAAACGGACTCTTAATAGAAGCTACTAACCAAAACGTAAGTATCTATTTAGAGCGGGATGCCAATGGGCGCGTTGTGCAGGAAACCCAAAAACAAGCTCTCGATACCAACGAAAACGGTATAACCCTTATCGCAACTTATAACGACCTAGGACAGCGCACCAACATAAGCACCACATTGGGCGCCAACATAAATACTCATTATGACCAAAAAGGGCAGCTTGAACGCATAGAAGCCCAAAGCAATGAGCTCAAAGAGCAGCACCAAGCTTGGGAAACAACATTAAAGAGAGACGAATTGGGTCGTGAGATAGAACGTTACGCCACAGGAGGACTGCTCATAAAAACCAGTTACAACAGCAGTGGCAAGCAAAAGGAGCAGGAAGTATTTGCCAATGGCAAACGCACAGGATCCCGTTATTACAATTGGGACACCAACCAGCAGCTGCGTAGTGCTGTTAACCAGCTAACCAAAAGCATGACCTATTTTGATTATGATGACTTTGGGAATCTTGCCAGAGCCGATTATGATGGCAAAGGAGAACTATACAAAACCCCCGATGCGGTGGGGAATCTCTACAAAACTCATGACCGCAGCGACCGTACATATGGCAAAGGAGGCAAACTGCTAAAAGATGAAAAGTATTATTACAAATACGACGAGCTGGGCAACCTGATACACAAAAGCCCTCGTGATATTAACAAGCCACTAGTTTTTGAAAAGCCAACCAATATATTTGATAAACTTATTGGTAATAAAGAAAAAGAAAAACGCTTACAACAAGAACACGAACAGTGGCAAAGTGGAGACACTACCTATACATGGCTCGCCAACGGAATGCTGAAAAATGCTACAAACCCTGATGGAAAAGTCGTGCGTTTTGAGTACGATGCACTTGGAAGACGTACAGCCAAAATTGCAAACAATGAAATAAATCGCTATGTTTGGGATGGCAACGTTCTTATTCATGAATGGAAATACGACCTAAAGGATAGACCAAAATTGATTATTTATGGCGATGATCTGGTATATGATAAAGCTGAGTCCATTGAGAATTTAATCACTTGGGTGTATGAAGGAGGAAATTTTGTACCGAGTGCTAAACTAATTGATGACCAAAAATTCTCAATTATAAATGACTACATTGGCAGACCAGTACAGGCTTACAATGAAACTGGTGAGTTAGTTTGGGAAACCGATTATGACATTTATGGTGGTTTAAAAGATTTAAGAGGTGATAGAAATTTTATAGCTTTTAGACAACTTGGTCAGTACGAAGATGAAGAAACAGGTCTTTATTATAATAGGTTTAGGTATTATAATCCTGAAACTGGGATTTATTTGTCGCAGGATCCTATTGGACTCGCTGGAAATAATCCGAATTTTTATGCATATGTATCTGACTCTAATAGTTGGATAGATGTTTTCGGATTAGATTGTACCAAACTTAGAAATGTCGACGATATAGTAAAAAAATTCGGAGGAAAAAAAACAGGAGATAATAGATACAAATTTACTGGCATAGGGGCTAAACGTAGAGCCAAACAAGCTGCTTCAGAAATTGCAGGTGATTTAGGTAGTGATCCTTCAAGAATCGCCAGAAAAGAGTATTCAGATATTGCAAATACTTACGGACAAAAGAAATCGAATCGAACTATTGGTAAAAAAAGTAGTCGTTTAGATAAGAATGGTAAACCTATTAGTGGATATCATGACCATGATATAGGACACTCATTTGATAGAAGCCCTCACTATAATGCCTGGAGTCAGTCTACAGGTACAGCTTATACAGAGAATATTCATTTATATTATTAACTAAACAAAGGAGAAATGATAAAAAAAATTTGGAGAAATTATGATACAGAAGAATTAGGAGAAGCATGGGAGATTTTTTCTGATTTTGATATAACAGAAAAAGAAGAAGATACAATCAGTAAATCAGGCGTACATTGTATAATGAAATATGAAGATTGCATTTCTTTAGATTACGTTATAACTTCACTTATACCTGCTGCACGGATTGGAAATACAAACAAGAAAGAGGTTTTGAAAAATTTCTTTTACATCAAATTAGAACTTATGAATGGTGATGATTGGTTTTGCTTTTCTAATCAAAGATATGAAAAAGAAGAAGCATTAAAGTTCGTAAGCTTATTTACTGGCTTAAATAAAAATCAAGCAGAAAGAGTTTGGAAATCTAAAAGACTAGGTGAAATGAATACATATCGTTTGGAAAAATAACCTTAACACAAGTATCTTGCTTGTATATGAATAATAGAAACAATAAACCTGCTAGATTAGCAGGTTTATTGTTAACTTAAAAGCGCAGTATTTTGGTGTAAAATATTCTTAATTAATGAATGGAAATACAGCCTGAAAGAAAGACCTAAACTTATAGTTGAAAGCGATGATTTATTTTACGATAAACCAGAATTGAGAACTTATTAACCTGAGTTTATCAAGATGGGACTTTTGTTCCTTCTGCCAGAATTATTGAAGAAGAAAAATTCATAATTATAAATGATTACATTGGCTGGCCAATACAAGTTTATAATGAAAAAGGTGATGTAGTTTGGGACACTGATTATGATATTAGGGAAGTTAAGAAAATTGAAAAGTACTAAAAAAAACTTTGCGAATAAAATGGAAGTATCTATAACTAAATTTATCAAAAGTGGTTTTTTTGGGCAAATTTCTTTGGGGGATTCTAGAGAAAGAATATGCCGCTTTTTTAATATAGTAGAAGAATTAAAAGAATATGATTATGTGAGATTTAATAACCTTGAATTAAAATTCTTTGATAATGAATTAGTACTTATAAGTTTTTTTATAAATCATGCAGGAATATTTTTTGTTAATAATGAAACTAAAAATCCATTTTATATAAATGATTTTGAAGTATTTAAAAACATAAAGCTATCTGAATTTGAAAAATATTGTTCTGAACAAAATTTAGAGATTAAAAATAAATATAATATTTCTAATGAAACGTCTTTAAATATTGATGAAGATGTCTATATAACATTTGAAAATGATATTTTAAATTCAATTTCTGTTTTTGATCTAAATAAAATTTAAAAATTGATGAACGATGATGTTGAATATGAAAATAAAAAAGGATACTTGATTCTACTAGAAATTAATGTCTTAGTAAAACCTGAAACTAAATTATCTTAAAATCGTATTACTTGACCTTTGGTTTTAATGGACATATCTTTTTTAAAATTTTAATGTATGACAACATTTCAAGAATTACAAAATACTCCTATTGGTTGGAGATTTACAGATGAGAATTATAATATTATAGATTCTAGAGATTTAAAAAAAATAAAACTTAATAAAGCTGAAGAATCACAGATAAAATGGAAAAAATTTACAGGTTCTGAAGAGATGCACTTAATGAATTTATCTAGTGCTTTTTGGAATAATCTTGTCAAAATTGATGAATTTGAGTTAGAATGGGGAGAAGAAGAATCTGAGAAAAACAATAAATTACCTAAAATTAATAATATTAAATTAAATGATGAAATAACATTTTTTTGGGGAGCTAATAATTCGATTGAAGCAGATTGGTCAATTTTTTTAAAATATTGGGATGATTTTTGTTATCCAAGTGATGATAATAATTTGATTGTGTGTAAAAAAAGAAATCTATGCATGTCATATATTGAAGATTTTTTTTCTATCTATTCCTTATCTGAAATAAGTTTACAAAAGTAATAAGCATTTGTGTTTGCTTTATTTAAGGAAAGGATGAAGGAAAAATTTGCTGATTGTAACATTTGTAAATAAACAACATTAAAATATATGAATTTAAATTTATCACAATTTGAAAATTTGTTAGAAAATTCTACAATAAAAGTTATAGAAAACATTAAAGAAAATGAAGATAGAAAAAGTATAATTGGTTTTAGTTTGTTTTCTGATAGCGATGCGACGAGTGTCTCAATATCTTATAATACAAAGGATTATTTAAATACAAAAAGTGAAAATGACCCGAACGAAGATAAAGAATATTTTAAATGGTATCCTGCTGAGTGGAAAGAAGAAGGCGTTATAAGCAATGAAATTGATGCATTAAGCAGAATGATGTATGAAGCTTCTAAATCGAGAAATATTTCGTTAACAGAATATAGACAGCAAATTTTTGAATCAATAATTAATACCTTAATTAATATTAAAGAAAAAGGTTATTTTTCAGATTTGAATGAAAAATTCGCATTAGTTTTTTATGCTACAGATTATTTCGTTGCAGAGGAAGAAATAGAATGGGTAAAAAAGTTGAATAATAAAGAATTATCTTCTGAATTTGAAAATTGGAGAAAAAAGTTTTAAAGAGATTTTACCATTACAAAACTAAGAAGTGTACAAAACTCTGATAGTAAAGTTGTTAGTTTTGAGTATAACATTCTTATTCATGAATAGAAATACGACCTAAAAGATAGACCAAAATTCATCGTTGACGGCGATGAGTTTTGGTCTATCCATAAACAAGACTATTGGGATAGGGTAGAACAATCCTGATTAGTATTGCGTAATTGTTGTAGGTGTCTCGAATTTATTTTTAAAAACCAAACTACCTTTTTCATTGTAAAACTTCCACAATCCGGATTTTTGTCCCATATAATAGGTACCTTTTTCTTTTTTCTTTCCATTTTCAAAATAGACTATCCAATTTTCATTGGCTAAATCTTTTTCAAAAACTCCTTCAGAGGACAGGTTTCCATTTTCAAAATAAAAGGCATATTCACCCTGCTTTTCATCATCGATATAATTAGCTACTTCTTTTAAATTTCCGTTTTTGTAAAAGGATTTCCAAAGCCCTGTTTTCATTCCGCCTTTATAGAATTGTTCTGCCAGTACTTTTCCGTTTTCATCAAAAAAATACCAAGGACCAATTTTCATATCACGATCAAAAGTGCCTTGCTCTTTTATTTTTCCGTTAGGATAATAAGTCAGAGCTTCTCCTTGTTGCATATCATTTACATAGCTAACCTCAAAAAATAATTCTCCAGTTTCATACCATTTTTTCCAATGTCCCACTTTTGTATATTCTTTATGGTATTCTTCTCTAAATGGTTTTCCGTTAGGGTAATATTCTACTGCTTTACCGTATAATATACCGTAGTCATAATTCTTTTCTGATAGAAGTATTCCGTTTTCGTAATAGCTTTTAAAAATTCCATTTTCTTTATTATGGTCATAAGTTCCTTCTGTGCATTTGTTACCGTTTTCAAATAGAGAAATGTACTCTCCATTCAATTCATCATTCTGATAAATACTTTCGGATGCTTTTTTGCCACTTGGATAATAGGCTATCCAAAGTCCTTCTTTCTTATTGTTTACCAAACGGCCTTCTTGGCTTACCGTTTTTGTTCCTTCAAAAAAGATCTTTTGGTTTTCCTCTTTTGGTAAAAGGTTATTGCTTTTTTGGGCAATTATTCCATTGAAAGATACCAACAAGGCTATAAATAATATACTTTTTAATTTTATCATGTTTCCTATAATTAAAAGAAGTAAAAGCTACAAGAGTGCCCCGTTTATGATTTACATAAAAGCCCTTGTAGCGTATTTACTTTTTACAAAAATTATTGTATTGCTTTATTTTTTATCAATGATTACCTGAAAAGTTTCACTCTTTTCATTAGAATTCAACTTAACGATATAGATTCCTGGACTTAATTTATTACTAACATTCCAAGTGATTGTTTGCAAACCAGCCTTCAAACTTCCTTTGAAGATAGTTTCCCTTATTTTACCTGTTATATCCGCTAATTCAATTTTTACATTCTCTGATGCCGAAGGCAATTCAAACGAGATTTGTGCACTTGAAACAACTGGATTTGGGTAAACCATCAGTTTATTTTCGATTGCATTCATAGTTCCAGCAGTTCTCATTTGAGCGGCTGTATTATAAACAAATGCATTTTCTGTAGACCAATTACTCCATTTTAGATTTTCATCTCTATAACGTACTCTGTAATAATACGTTTGTCCAGTTGTAAGTCCGTATGTTGAAGCGTTTAATTTTGATATGTTTAAATTTGCATTTCTATTTATTGGTGTATAGTTTGGTGCTCGAGTGTCATCATAGATATTGTATTTATCTTGCTCTTTATTTACTAGCAACGCAGTATAATTTCCCGGTGTAGCCGTAACCTGAAAATGGCATGTTTGTGGTACATCTACACCAACCATTGGCGAAGCTACCAAAGTAGTTAAGTTTTCTAATCCGGAAGCGGTTGGGGTTTCTGGTTTTTGTTGATTTAAATTCAAATGAAATTCATCTACTAATTCATTTGTTACCGGTCTATTGCTGTTCCCAAAGCTAAATGTTTTGGCAGTAAATGATTTATTATCTACATCAATATCTATTAAAGTCCAAGAGTAGATATCTTTACTTACTTTAATCTCCGGATAATCAGTTTGATTGCCATACATACCCCAACGGTCTAATGCTGATCCGGCTCCTCCTGACAGCTCCAAATACATATCGTGTGTTCCTGATCCTGAGGTAATATCTGTTACACCTCTCTCATAATTGTGTGAATGACCGTAAGCCAATAAAGCATTTTTTGGATATTGTTTCAACTTTGGGAGTATACTGTTTTGCACAAAAACCTCATTACCATCAGGCCAAATTTCGCTATGTCCTGGGTGGTGTAGGAACGAAAATACAAAATCAATATCGGCATTAGCATTTGATTCCTGTAATCTGGCATCTATCCAATTGATCTGGTCGCTTAGCTTATATCCTGAATTACCATTGACAGCCAAAATCTGAGTATTCCCATAAATATAGTTATAGAATTTTTCGTTGTAAGAATGACCAACAGGGTAGCCATTTGTTAGTTCCTCATACTTCATATACTTATAAAAGTTTGATGAATCTCCTTCATGATTACCAATACTAATCATAGAAGGTATTGAAGCTGTCAAGGGAGCAAAAGGTGTAAAATATTCATCAGTATATTGACTCAAAACAGATCCTGTAGAAACGATATCACCACAATTCAAAATCAAATCCACAGAGTTGTAAAAGTTTGGTCCATAAAGCTCAACCAATTTGCTTTTTATTTGCAGAACATTTTGGGTTGTTTTAGCAACATCTGTTCGATTGTCTCCTAATAGCACCATTCTAATATGCTGATTTGGCGTGCTTTTTAAAGCCGGTGTTCTAAATGAATTGACTAATGAAGCTGTCGTGCCATTATAACATTGGTAAAAATATTCTGTATCTGGTTGTAAACCCGTTAATTTTACTGTGTGCCAATAATAATTTGCCGTGCTGTTTATTCTTTCCCAGGTTCCAGTTGTTGTTTGATTTAGATTTGTACTGCTTGTACCAAATTTTACCACAGGATTTTGTGCTGTATTGGTAGAATGCCAAGAAACATAAATAGATGTTGGGGTAGCAGTTTGCAAATAAGGATTCATCCCATTGGTAACAGGAGCAGGAGTATGGTTATATCCTCCAATTGTAGCTACTTCAGCAGCAGTCAAAGCTCTATTGAAAACACCTATTGAGGCAACATCCATTTGATTGTCTTCTCCGTTATCATCCGCCAATAATAAGAGTAGGGGATCTAGAGCAAAACGCCCGTTTAACGTATTCGGGAGACCAGGATTCCATAATTGTCCATCAATGTACATTTTTATGCTACTGCCAACATCAGCAGTTAACACTAATCGGTACCACTCATTTGGTAAAATGCTGGAATTTGAATATGTCAAGGCTGCAACGCCAATTTTTCCTGCCGGATTTATGAATAAATCTCCATCGTTGGTATTGTTTTGATAGGTCTGCATGAAGCTGTAATATTGTCCGGTTGTAGGTACCTTAAAGTCTATCATTACCGAATACTTGTTTGGATATGTTTGTCCATAATTAGGCACATTGTGTGTACACTTAAAATAATTGCCAACAGTTTTTCTAACTGCATAATCAGTTGGTGTAGGACCTGCAACCTGTGTAAAACTTCCTTGTGCTACAAGATTAGCACCTACTTGTGCCTGAACAAGATTAGCATTGTTATCAAAATTCCAATATCCGGATAAGACACCCGCCCAGTTTCCCGGAACAAAATTTGTTTGACTCATACCAAGATAAGTACTTGATATAAGTAATATTGTCAATACTCTTTTCATTTTAGTTTTATATTTAGTTTGTTATCCAACAAATATTTTGCTTTTATTTTAGAAATAGATTCATTGCCTTATTTCTTAAAGTAATGTTAATATTAAATACGAATTTGCTTTAGTTTTATTTAACTAAGATTAACTTTGTTAATTTTAAGTTAACATATTGATTCTTAAACCATAATCAACTAAATATCAAATGGTAATATAAATGGTTTTGATTTTGAAACCGTTTATGCTGATTAATAAGCTAAATTTCACGCAATGTTGAGAGCTAATTAGATTACAAAAATTATATATTCGCATCAAAAATTTTGCTCTAATGAAAAGTCAATTTTGTATTAATGCAGTACGAATCTTAATTCTTTTATTTTCTGTTTCTTTTGCCACTGTAGTGCAGGGTTACTGGGCTTTATGGGATTATAGATTAAGAGTTTCTTCTGCATGTTTAGATTGTGATTTTTCTTTAGATCTAGTTCTTTCTTCACTATTACCAGTACTTTTAATTTTTATCATAAACCTTCTCATTTTTAGATTCATTTCGAAAAAGAGTATAAAAACAACAATTACTGCTTTCATTCTCATATCTACTTGGCTGATAATAGATACCGAAATATTCATAGAAAGAGAAGCTTCATGGAGCACTTATACCAATGTTTGGCAAGAGGGTTTTCGTTTAGCAACCATTCCAATTTTTACAATTGGATCAATCTTTATTTATGTATTTCATAATTTCTTTGAGAGAATTTCATTTTATAGAAAATCGAATAAGTAAATCTGTCTATAAGAGTTCTATTAATGTGTCATATTTATACGCTTTTCTATAATAGGCAAGCGGTTAATAAAGCCCAATTTATTATAAAAATATAGTTAATCTCTTTAAAAGAAAAGACTTAAGTTTGTAGGATAAGTTAATGAAAGATTTATAAATGGGCAGTGCTTTAATCACATCTAATTTTAATCATTTATTAATTTAAATATCAGCTAAATAAAAAAAGACTTGCTAATTCCTCCTAAGTTTAGCAACCAATATTTATATATGAATCAGATAAAAACTGTAATTATAGAAGACGAACCTGCCATAAGAAAAGAACTAGAATGGTTTGTTTCACAAGAAGAATGCTTAAAACTAGAAGCCACAGCGGCTTCAGTAGCAGAGTCATTACAAATCATAAAAAGCATAAAGCCTGATTTAGTATTGATGGATATTCAGTTGGCTGACGGTACTGCTTTCGATATATTGAATCAATTAGAAGATCCCACTTTTCATATCATTTTTATCACTGCCTATAATCATTTTGCCATAAAAGCCATTAAGTACGGAGCATTAGATTATCTCCTTAAACCAATAGACAACGAAGAATTCTCAATTGCTATTCAAAAAATCAGAAAAGTAAAACGTGTTGATTATTTAAATCAGATTAACGTCTTAAAAGAGCATAGTTCCGTAAAATCTATCGAAATGAGTTCCAGCATTTGCATCACATCACTAGATTGTCTACAGATGATACGGCTGAATGAAATCATATACCTTTCTGGAGAAGGTTCGTATACCCAAATTTACCTAGAAAACAATAAAATAGTAACCGCTTCTAAACCTTTAAAATATTACGAAGATCTCTTGCCAAGTGATTTTTTTATAAGAACGCACCAATCCTATATTGTGAACAAAAACTTTATTGACAAATATTTAAAGACCGGTATAATGGTCATGAAAAATCTTGCCGAAATTCCTGTTGCTACGCGTAGAAAAGAGTTTATTTTGGATCATTTAAACCCTTTGAGATAATGAATAGAATTGCATTTTTTTTATTGCTTTTGGTAATTTCTTGTCAGCAGAAACCCGAAAAAACAACAGTTACCTCAGAGGAATTATTAAAAAAACTAGAGTCTATCAATGATAGCCTGGACCAAAACCAACAGGTCGATAAATTAGCTTTCTGGACAAGTAAACTGAAACAAAAAGATTTCTCTAAAAGCAGTCCTAGTTTAGCTTTTATACATTACCAAATTGCAAAAAGTTCGGCAAAATCGAATATAGATAGTGCCAAAAATCACATCAATATTGCTTTAGATTTAATAGAAAGTCATAAAGAATTTAATGAGCTTAAGTTTACTATTTACAACGGTGCTGGTTTAATTGCAGAACTTGAAGGGAAGTCTTATCAGGCTGTATATTATTTTAATAAATCTGCTGCGATAATCATGAATGATGATTCGCTTGAGAGTAAACCGTTGGCCAAGGTAATCTGCTTGCTCAATGCAGCTCAGGACAATAATAAAATTAACCAGTATCCAAAGGCGATTCAGCAAAATCAACTCGCCTTAAAGATTCTGAAAAAGTTACCGATAGACCATTATAAATACCGTTTTCGCGCGTATTCGCAATTATTTACCTCTTGTGAGGAAAGCAAAGTTTGTCAGGCAGATTCTCTTCTTTTTTATCTAAAGGAATTAGAGCAAATTTCTCAGAAGACTAATGATTCCATACAAATTAGATTTACCAATGAGCATACGGCGCATTATTACTCATTAACCAATCAGTATGATGAGGCAATACGTTATTACAACTTGGTAAAACAATACGATACAGAAAGTTTATTGGCTGAGCCTGAAAGACCAACTACAATAAAAAATATCTACATCACTCTAGCAAATCTTATAGATTTGCAGGTTCATACCAAACAATTCTCAGAGGCTGAAGACTTAATCAAACAGTCTGATAAAATAGAAGATGAGTATTTAGACATACTATCGTTTTATGAAAAGTGTCTCAATAAGCGAGCCAAAATGCACTATTATTTTGCCACAGGAGATAATCTCAAAGCTCAAAAAGCAGCGGATGAACTATCAGATCTAAAAGATACTATTCTCAGAAATTCAGGTATTCAGGCCACAGAAGAGATGGCAACTATTTATCAATTGCAGGCAAAGGACCGTTCTATTTATGGGCTTAATAAAACCATAGATCATACTACACAACGTCTTGAGAACAATGAGTTTTTGTTGCTTATCGTTGGATTATTAGCATTACTTGCCATTTCCTGGGCTATGCTGCTTTATTTTTTCCAACGTCAGAAAAGACAGAAACAAGAAAAAGAGAAAGTTTTATTGCAGCAACAATTGCTGAGAACACAAATGGAACCTCATTTTATTTTTAATACTCTATCGGCATTACAAAGCTTTATCAGGTTTGATGAAAAAGAAAAATCAATAAAATATTTAAGTCAGTTCAGCAAATTGCTTCGAAGCAGCTTAGAGTTAAGCCGAAAAAACTATGTTCCGCTAGACCAAGAGCTTGAAGCCATAGAAAATTATCTGAGCTTGCAACAAATGCGCTTTGAATATTCATTTGATTACGAAATAATATCACCAGATATAGATACTTCGGCATTATTAATTCCTCCTATGCTGATTCAGCCTTTTGTTGAAAATGCAATTATTCACGGCATTGGTAATCATTCTGATAAAGGATTAATTACGGTAGAAATTCATTTGCTGAAAAGTCAATTGTGGGTCAAAATCACAGACAACGGAAAAGGGTATAACGTTGCATCAAACACAAAAGCTAACCATCAGTCATTATCGGGGACTATAGCCAAAGAACGCTTGGAAATATTGGCAAAAGAACACACGATAAAGACCAATATAGAAATTTCTTCTAATAGCCGAGGAACTTTAGTTTTGCTTACTCTTCCTATAAAGAATAAGAGATAGTAATACGCATTTATAAAGAATCTTTGCGAATATCGAATCATATCAAGCGAATTTATACTTACATAAATTCGCATTGTCTTTTTTCTAAAATTTGTATTCAAATTGGTTAAATTTTCAGACAAAGTATAGTGAATAAAAGCTTCATTATTAGCAAATCGCAACTTAGGTTGAATAATTTAAGAACAATACCTATGATAAAAAAAAGACTAAACACCCTATTATTGATTTTGACAATATCGCTAAGTTCATTTGCTCAGAATTTGCAACCTTATCTTGGGTGCTATCGTGTTTCAGGAGATGCTCGTTTGGTTTTAGCAGAAAATAATATTTTCTATATAGTTGCTTATGCGACTTTTTTCCAAGGCAATTGGCATATAGAGAACGATAAGCTTATATTGAATCCTCATAATCCTGAGCATTTTTTTGAATTATATGGGAGATATAACCCTAATATTAAAGGAGGCTATAAAATAAAATTTGATGGTTTTTCGGAAGAGGAAACTTTTATAGGAAAAGATAATTCTGATGCAATGCAACGGGTTTTCAACAAGAATCCAAATTGCTTTGAAAGTGCCTACCTTCAGCATTTTAATAAGGAAAGCGATGTCATTTCTTTTGTAGATGTAGTTTCAGAGAATATCAGAGATTATGACCGGAGAAATACATATAGTTTTCCAATAAACAAATACAATGATTTTATTGCGGTTTATAATGACCCGAGACACTATAATTATGAAATGATTTATCCTTTTCCCAAAACTGAAAAAGGAATAATAGTTGAAGACTTAGAGCAGTTTGGAAAAATGAAAATGACTGACAAACTAAGAAAAGAAATGGATGAAATTATAAAAATGGGCGAAAAGATGAAACCAAAAGACACCCTTTATTTTAATCCCGCTTACCGTCTTTTTGACGAGCCATCAATGAATATTTCACGCGATTACTCGTTTGACCGATCAAAAAACGCTTATGTCTCAAAGCACAACTACGAAAAGGATGAAGAACTACATCCCGAAAAAAAGCAGGATGCTTATCATAGCAAAGGAATTTTATACCAATATGATAAAATTCCTCCAACTAAAATCGAGATTAAACCATTCAAAATAATCGAGAAAAGTATTTTCACTGCTAATTGTGCTGGTGATGAATAAACGAACGATTATAAATTTAAAAATGGAAAGGTTGAAAAAAAGCAATATTTTAAAAATTAAAAGGAATTTAATCTGCATTCTATCCTGCATGCTATTGCTGTCAGCATGTTCTAAAAAACTAATTACCAATAGCACAGAGCCTGATGCTGAACTTTATGAGATTGATAATAAAGAAGAGGTAAGCCTAGTTTTCTTCAGTTTTGGAGAGACTAATGAATCCGAAAAGCATTTAGCCATATATAAGCGATTTGCTGAGGCTTTTGAATCAATAGAAGAGGTGCATGTACTTCGTGTTAATGATAGTTATGTCTTTGAATTTAAGAATTATGGTTATTACTATTTTAACAACAATGGTACTAAACTCAAATCTGGGATGATATTATCTAATGGTGTTGATGAACCAATTATAGAAACCAATCCGGATAATTATATTAAAGCATATGAATCTTATTTCAAGGTTCCTTTTCATGATAAAATTGAGTGTGTTAAAACGCGAGAAGAAGAGATTGCAAAACGTCAGAAAGAATCACGACAAAAACTAGAGGAAAAATTTAAAATCAATGAGAATTATGCAACTCGTTTCATAAAAAACTCGAACATTTTAATTTTTCCTAAAGCCTCATCCAATTTAAGTTGTCTTAGTGGAAAAGTAATTACTAAAACTTTTAACGATAGTACCAAAACTACAAAGTGTATTATGCGATCAGAAACTTTGTATGACAAAAACGGATTAGAAAAACAATACACGACTTTTATAAATGACGCACTACAATCCGAATTTATGTATTATCGAAATCCGTACAATTTAATTGACAGCACCGTGCAAAGAGATGCAAAAGGAGTGAAGTCTAAATATGTCTATAAGTACGGAAAAAACCAATGTACCATCATTAATGTGGATGGAAAAAATGCAATGATTTCTAAAGTATATCATTTAAATAACAAATTTCAGTGCATAAAGGAAGAAACATTTAACGGGAGCGGAGATTTGGTAAGAACCACTTTTTCTAAATACGATGAATGGGGACGTGTTATTGAAGAGTCCGATGATACTCAAAAACTTCAGTACGAATATAAAAATCAACAGGAAGATTTTTATTCTAATTTGAAGAATTACGACCTAAAAGACAACGTGTTACTTTCTGAAAATATAAGATATGAAGAAGGAAATAAGAGCATTTTTATATTAAAAAATAAAGATAAGATCTTATTTAAATCTATCGCATTAATTAATTCTAATAAGTGTACTAAGATGATATACAATTATGATGCAGATAATAAATTAACTACAGTATATGAGTATTTCTATGAGAATTAATTTTTAGCAATCTGAACAATCATCAGGAACAATGAAGCTTACTATTTATCAAATTCAATTATAACTAACACCAATTATGAGGTTTATATTTTTTATGTTTCTTACCCTTACATCATTAGCAAGTACAGGACAAGAAAAAATTCAAAAAGAAATCAATTATATCCGCAGTTTTCGTAAAGAAACCGGTAGAATTGTTGTGGAGTTGGGCCTTAATTCCAAACTATGTTTTATACAGGCAAAAAATAATCCTAATTATGCTAAATACAGCATATTACTGCAACCCTATTCTAAAAAAGAAAATTTATACGAGATAGGAATCGAAGAGCATACGGGTAATATAAAATCACTCAGGGTTTTGACTAAAACTGAAGCTGTGCAATACGAAAATATTAAACCTCATTATGATATTGCAGTTGCAGCTGCTTCGGCAAGCCAAGAACCTGAAATTTTATATGATACTGCGCTTGAACTTTATAATAAAGAGCAATACGATGATGCACTTTTGACAGTCAATAAGTCTATAGTAATGAATACTCAAAATCCTGAATATCATCAATTAAAAGCGCTTTGTTTGGCTCATTTAAAACAATACAAAGAATCTACGGATGAAATAAAGTATGCACTTGAAATGGATCGAGCTAATCCTGAATTCTATGAGATGATGGCCAATAATTATTATTTTTTGAACGATAATGAAAATGCGATAAAGAACTACGAAAAGGCAATTCAATATGACAGGGACATCATCGTTAGAATTTACCATAATTATATAAGATGCCTAATTGAAGTCCCTAATCCGCAAAAAGCTATAGAAATTTACAAACTCTATCATTATCGCTTAGGTAGCCCAGATGGCTATGGAGATGATTTTGGTGATTTTGCTAATGACTTAGTTTTCTATGCAGGTCAGGCATATCAGCAAATAGAAGATTGGAAAACTGCTCTTGAAATTTATGACAGGCTAATTGTTAAGTCCCCTGATGTTTATGGATATCGTGCACAAAGAGGAAGACTTTATCAGCAAAAAGGAGAATTTTCAGCAGCTATCAAAGACTATGAAGTAGCACTAAAACTAGATCCAAACGAGAGCATTTTATTAACAAATCTGGCACTAATTTATCAGCAACTTCATGATTATAAAAAGGCAGAAGCTGCTTATAATGAATATCTAAGTAAAAATACTGGTGATAGTATGCAAATGAGTAACTACGGATATCTTTTGCTGGATGAAGAGCTTTACAAAGAGGCACAGGCCAAATTTGAAGCGTCTTTCAAGATCGATGACAAGAATATAGATACTCACATCGGACGAATACTCACAGCTCATCTGCTTGGAGAAAACAAAAAAAAGAAACGGTTCATAGAAGATGCAAAATCACAGTTTCCTGAAATTGTGATTAACGCAGAAACCTTGAACACACTAATAAAAACGGGTAACTATTACTATTCTGATAAAATTATAATCATTTGGAAAGATGCAATTAATTAAGATTTCAATATATTTATTTGCACTTGTGGCTTTCTCTAATACCTGTTTTGCGGGAGAATTTTCAGCTTGGGAGGATGCTACTCCTTATGGAAACAAACTCTACCATGACGGTGGAATCGGCAGAATCGTAGAGCTTACTATAGATGATTCAAGTGTTTGGTTTAATGAGTTTTATTTCTACAAAGGTCATACAATTGCAAAAGGAAAGGAGATATTCTATATTATTAATGAAAAAACAAATAAGATAGAAGAGTTTCATAACGAGCAGGCTTTCAAAAAGGCACTGACAGAAAAAAAGCTAAACCCGATTTTCATAACCAGATGGTATGATGATGACTATGGAATAGATAAATTTTGGGTTCCAATCTCAATGATATTGTTGCCTTTTCCTTTCATAATGCCCATTATTTGGTTGATCTGTTTAATTAGTTTATTCACAGAATTAAATAAAATGCTTTTGCTCAGGAAAATAATAGTCTGGGGATATCCAATAATTGCTCTCTTAGTGCTGATTATTTATAATCTACCACAAAGTTTTTAATATCTCAAAGTTTTTAATACAGTAATGCCATTTAAATATTTAATTATTAACTGTTAATTGCTAAAAAAATCTGACCAACTATGAAATCACAGCCAATACCGCTTAAAGAGAAAATTTTCATATTCTTACTAATGTTTGTAAGTTCTTGCGAAATAATGTATTGCATAGCAAGTCAATATCTGTATGGCAAATCCAATACCACCTTGCTAATAATTATGATTTGCTTTCTGGCTGTATCTATAGCTTCCTTTCAGAGAAAAAAAATTATTGACAAACTACAGAAATAATAACGAGGCATTATGAAATCAAAATATCTCATTTTTGTTTTGCTACTGATTGTATCATGCAAAGAATCGAAAAAAGCTGAAACTTCATTAGTTCAGCAAAATAAGAGGCCTAATACTAAGGAAAATGTAAGCATTAATAAAGAAGAAAAACTTAAAAGTGATAGCAAAATTGTAGAGATTGGCTATCAGGAAAAATTAGACGGTCTGCCACACTTTGAACTGGATAGCATTGATGAAGCAGAATATGACAGAATCCCTTTGAGTAATAGTTTCAAAAAAAATAAAATTGAGAGCAACAAAGACTTTTTTTACATACAGGGAGCAAAACAAAAATATGAATTCAAAAAATATCGAGACTACAAAGGAGATGAAGGCTGGAGCGGTTTTCAATATTTTGGACACTGTGCAAGTCTAAATCTCGTTGCTATACAAGAACTTTCCACGGCAGATCATTTGGGTTTTTCAGAAATGAAATTACTGGATGCATCAAACGATTTTCAATATAAAATCATTTCCTTGGGAGATTCCAGTGTTTCAGTTCCTGAGCTGTCACCA
This sequence comes from Flavobacterium aestivum, assembly GCF_026870175.2. NCBI lineage: Bacteria > Pseudomonadati > Bacteroidota > Flavobacteriia > Flavobacteriales > Flavobacteriaceae > Flavobacterium > Flavobacterium aestivum. The sequence continues at coordinate 3,186,365 of NZ_CP113977.2, forward strand.
GATGGCAAATACATAGTTTACTTTCAAAATCCAGAATACGAATCAGGAGACCTCTCAATTGTAATTCTAGAAGTAAGCGATAAAATTGATCCAACTAAATTTTTAACAGAATATAAAAGCTGCTTTTCAAAAAAAGGAGATTCTATTGAGGAAATAAAATGGAAAAGCAATAATGTGTTTTATATAAAAGCTTTCAAATCAGTCGGCTTTGACCAGAATGGAAAAGAGTTAAGAGATTATTTTTATTACAAAGCCGAAATTTAAGAAATAACCTCTATGAGAAAAACTATTATCATGCTTGCTATACTAATCATTTTTGTGCTGCTGTGTATCGACAAATGTAGTTTGACAAACCTTAGCACTGCTGATATTTTCAGACCAAAAGAGTATCAAAATTTCAAAGGTCTACAAGATACCGTACAATCTGATAATTATGAAATTGTATCTGCAAATGGTGGTTTTCCTATACTGTATGACAGTATACAAAATGAGTTTTATTTAGCAAATAATAAAGGGTTAACTAAGATAGATGCTAAGGGAAATATTATGATTTCGGCAGATTTGTCAAAAGAAAAATATACATCAGTTTTTGACTTCGCAAACTTTGCACCCTATGTATTTGCAGAAAATGGAGTATATGATTTTTCGGGTAACGAATTAAAGTATTTTACTTTCTCTAAAACGCTCAATGGCAAAAACGAAATGAGTAATGCCGATTTTAAAACAATATTCGAAAAACTCTATGGGGATGCACAACTAGTGATTTATGAGACAGGCCGTAATATTGATTCCGAAAGAAATTGCTTTCCTATGTATTTCAAAGTAAATAATGAATGGATTTTATTGTTTTCTCAAAAAGACGAGCATCGATTTACACATCAATTATCATTGGAGCAGAATGATATTATTGGTCAGATAGACTTTGAAAATTTTCCGGCTAAATTTTCAGATAAAAGATTAATGGTACTAAAAGATAACAAAAACGGTATTTATTCAACCAAACAGGATGGCCAAATAATTAATGATGAATATTTAAAAACCTATTATACTCAAATATTAAAGGAGCAAAAATTAGATTATCAAACAACAAACGAGGTCAAAATCGTTTCTCATAAAAAAGAGTCCTATCATTATACAGGCGATTATTGGGATTTACCAGACTGGATAAATCCCACATTTCTAAATACAGCTTATTATCAATTAGCATATAATACTGACAAACTGTATTTTAAGGAAAAAGCGATAAAATATTATTTAAATGCAAAATGTAGAAATGATTTGTATTTATATGAATTGCCAATAAATCTCAGAAAAAATACCAAAGTAGTATTTATAAATTACGGTCTGGATTTAGGCAGTAAGATGGATTGCAACACAGGAACTATAGAACCTATAATTAAAAACACAGGTATATATATGATCAGACCCAAAAAGAACTGACGATTATACACTTGAATAAAAGCACTCATGAAAAACATTTTAATTTTTGCACTACTATTATCATCTATAATCAAATGTAGCGCCCAGGAAAGCCCTAAAATGGATGTTGAATTTTATTCTCCTTCAAAAAATGAAAAACTTTCAACAGAAGCTTATGAAGTTTTCAGAACCAATAAATTTTTGAATTTTAAGGATAAGGATACCTTTGTTGAGAAGATTAATGGTACTATTTACAAAAAAACTGATTTAAATAACTTTTTTTCATATAAAAAAGATTGGGAGAAGATTCAAAAGGAAGATACTGCCTCATACCCAAAAAAGGAACGTGCAAAATATTTGTATACAAACAATACAATGATTGAAGCGGTAACAGAATTCGGAAACTATAATGTACACAAAGAAATAAAAACAGTTTACAACCCCAAATGCTTTGTGTTACAGTATGAGAAGAAATATTTTGTTGGTGATGACTACAACCGTACAGAAAGCATCTTTAATGAATATGATAATCAAAATAGAGTTGTCAAAATCATTAAACGTACAGAACAGGGCAAAAAAGAGAACAATGAGGAATCAATAATTACTGTAAAATACGAAGACGAGATTGTAACCATTACGAGTAAAAACGGAACTATTGCTTGCGAATTAATTAGCAATGGAAACTCTGTTGGCTGGGTTTCAACACTAAGTCCAAATGAAACTGCAGATTATTTTCGTTATGCAATTGGACAGCAAAAAATAGAAACCGCAAAAGAATATTGCACCGAAAAGATGATAAAGAAGATTGACAGTAATCTGTCTTTATATCAAAGTATTATAGATATAAAGTCCTTAGGTGGTACAGGAAGATTTGGAGAACAGGTAACTATTAATGAAGATTGGAAAATCACATTCAAAGACAAGAAAACTGAAAAATACAATGCTGTTTTTACATTGGTAAAACAAAAAAACGGTTGGAAAATAGATGATTTTGAAATTCGTAAATAGTAACTTTTAGCAACATGAGTTTTACAATATATTCTCAAAAAAACAGAAAATGATCAAAAGAATAATTGCATCCGTTTTTTTAATACTAACACTGTTGAGTTGTAAAAACAACAATGAAAACAACCCTAAAGAAGTAAGTGATAATCAAAACAACGAATCCTTTACAGTAGATTGTGGCTCAGGCTGTGCCATGACTTATAATGAAGTATCCCGAAAAAGCAATAAAAGTTTAGTCGAAATAAAATATAAAGTAACACAGTACATTAACGAGAAAATCGAAGATGAATATTTTGAAACCTACATTTTTGAAGGAGATGAAAATGGAAATTTGAGCAGTATACATCTAAAAAACAACAAGGAAAACATCCTAAATGATAAAAGTTCCCTAATAAGAGATAAAATATTAGAAATAGGCAACAAACTATATCATAAAAGAGTATCCAATCAGCCAAAACCTAAAGAAACCGTACTCGTATCTGGCAAAAAACCATATAAAACAATGGCAGTACCTTTTGACTTAAAAAATTATACGGACAACTTACCAAACGAAATAGGAAACAGTTATAGTCCAACAGATAAGACTAAAAAATATTTGACTTCAATAGGCTATGAAGGTGAGAGTTATAAATGCTTTTTTATCAAAATAGATAATAGCTCAACAGAAATAATTGTTTCCGTTACAAGAGGTGAATCAGAATACTTTCTGTTACTTAAAGCTAATAAAGATGCGTTTTTATCGTACAAAGAAATTGGCAGCCTAGGGGGTGAAGAAACAAGATATTTTAAGATAGATGAAAACTACAATGTTGTTACCTATTGATGTAAAGAAAGCTCAAACTGATTCTTGGAAATTAAAAAATAGCAAATGAAAAAAGTAAGCAAAAAATTAGCATTCAGTACAATAATAATGGTTGTGGTATTATCATTGACCAGCTTTAAAAGCATAAAACTGACTGAAAACAAACCTACAGCAGCTATGCATTATATTACAGATCAGGAAATTACAGGAGTCTATGTACTGGAATCTTGTGAAAATTCAAGATTTAAGATCAAAATAGAAAAGAAAGCAGGAATCTATTCATTTTTAATCTATGATAAAAGCAAAATAATTTCAAAAGGCACGGTTAAAAAACAAAAAACAGATGATGTTGTCTATCTGGCTTTTGGAAAAATGGAGGGAATATACAATGAAAATAAAATCCAAATTCAGAATTATGGAAATTCAATGAATAGATATGCCCATTTTACACAATGTGACGAAAAGTACTTGTCATTTATAAAATCAGAATAATGAAATAAGATTCAACTGAAAACCATTTACTAAAATGAAGAAAAACATCATAATCTACAGCCTTATTTTATTCTTTTTCAGTACAACAATTTACTGTAAAGTAAAGAGTTCAAACAGCGATAGAAAGGAAACACATCAAGAGGCAATAACCCCAGTAGAAGAAAAAATTAAAGGATATTTTAATAATGATGATCTTGAGGATTATATCATAAGAGATAATACACAGCAGGAAAAAAACGTCCTTACAATTTTTCTAAATGACGGGAAGAGTTATGTAAAAAAAGGAATGCTTGAAGTAGTTACTGATGATTTCGAAACGATAGAAAATCCGCTTCAGAATTTATTTATCTCAAATCCTAGAAGAGGGGAGATACTGGTAGGAGCATCTTGTTGCGGGTCATTTAAAACAACAGAATCAAACTACTACAAATTTTATGATGAAATAGACAGCTGGATTCTATATAAAAAAACAAGCGCAACAATCGATTCAGATTTCCTGCCGGTTATAGATGTTGCCTATCAGGATTTCTCGTATTCAATAGATGGGAAAAATAGAAAAAATGATGAATTAAGAGCAAGACAGCTTAAATTATTCAAAGAGTATAATGAAGAAAAATTTAATATCTTGTATAGAGAATATAAAAAGGCAGCTGAAACAAAAACGGTAACCAAAGAAAGTGGCAATCTAAACTTTGACAAACTGGCCGAAATGGTTTATAACATTCCTGTAAATGAATCAAATATAAAACAATACAATGACCTCGCTTATTATATAGGCTTTACAGAACATGATAAAGCAGCATCCGTTTTTTTATTAAAGATTATCATAAAAAAAGAGCCTACCAGAGTAGTGGCCTATTTAAACTTAGCCGATGCGCAATGGGGTATGAAGCAATTTGAAAATGCCAGGGAATCCTATAAAAAATACGAATCATTAATGCGGGAAAGTGGCAAAGACACAAAAAGGATTCCATCAAGAGTAAAAGAAAGAATAAAATAAACAATTTAAAAAAGATGAAAAAACAGGTTTTTCCAACCGTTGTTTTATTGGTCATTATACTGTTTAGCTGTAAAGACAAAACAAACGATTTAAGTCAGAATAAGTTCCAAGATGATTCTTTTGTCATCCTTAATAATAGAAAAACAGATTCGGATATTGCCAGTACAGCAACAAAGACGCCTATAGAACAAAACCACATGGTTGATCTGCCTTTTGATTTTGAGCAAAAAAACAAACTGGCCAATACAGATGAAGCAAAGTTCGCACAGCGATATCCAACAGTAAAAGGGGAGAAGCTGGAAACAATCAAAAAGTATATTTACTCAAACAATGAGGACAATCCCGACGAGGTATTTCAGATTAATAATGGAGGAAAAGATTTCGACACCTATGTATATTGCACCTACGGAGATTCTGATTCACAGACATTAATAAATGTAAAAAACGAAAAAATAATTTCATGGGAATCAATTGGTTACGCAACGCCAGAGGATGAAACCTATCAGTCATTTATAATCAATAAGGATTTACACATAATCATTTATAATATTACCTATACTACCAAATCTAAAAGAGTACTCGAAAAATACTTAATCAATCTGGATGGATCAATTTCTAAAATGAAATAGAAAACCAGATAAATAGTTCGAGAAAAGTTTCAAATTTATAAAAGCAAAATTATCTTTATATACTTGAAAACAAGCGGTATTGGTCTTGATCAAAACTTGCAGTTTTGCATTAAAATCAAAATACTAGGCGTGCATAGTATATTTTATTACATTTGCCTTAATAAAAAACATTTAAGCAATGACAAAGCCAACACTAACGACACTTTTAGATATTAAGCACCCATTGATAATGGCGCCAATGTTTCTGGTTTCCAATACAAAAATGGTAATAGAAGGAATGAAATCAGGCGTTGCGGGTTGCATCCCTGCATTAAATTACCGCACACTAGATGAATTGAGAGCTTCTATCAAAGAACTAAAAGCAGCCAAAGTAGAAGGCGGAAGTTTTGGTTATAACTTAATTGTAAATAAATCGAATATAAAATACAAAGATCAACTGGCAGTACTGTGCGAGGAAAAAGTTGATTTTATAATCACATCATTAGGATCACCAGAGGAAACCATAAAAGAGGCTCATAAGGTTGGCATTAAAGTTTTTTGTGATGTAACAGACTTGGCTTTTGCCAAAAAAGTAGAAAGTTTAGGCGCTGACGCCTTAATTGCAGTTAACAATCAAGCGGGAGGACATAGGGGATCTCTTCCTGCCAATGAATTGATTAAAGAATTAAATTTAAACACCTCATTACCTGTTATATCTGCGGGAGGTGTTGGCACTAAACATGAACTTGAAACAATGCTATCCTATGGTGCAGTAGGCGTTTCAGTTGGGAGTCCTTTTATAGCCTCGATAGAGTCTGGAGTTTCACAAGAATACAAGCAAGCTTGTGTAGATTATGGTGCCAAAGACATTGTCCTGACCGAAAAAATATCCGGAACACCATGTACCGTTATAAATACACCCTATGTAAAGAAAGTGGGAACCCAACAAAGTTGGTTGGAGAAGACTTTAAATAAAAATAAGTCTTTAAAAAAATGGGTAAAAATGGTTCGATATATCATGGGATCAAATGCGGTTACTAAAGCTGCAACACAAGTTACTTATAAAACCGTTTGGGTTGCAGGACCAACCATTGAAAACACAACCGAAATAAACCCTATCTCAAAAATAGTTAATCATTTGTGCGTGTAATTTTTAGCAATCTCATTTAAGACCCTATTTCTTTATAAATGGTTTAATTGAATTTGTAATTTTTTTCATTAAGTATTTTATTATTATATTTGGGCTTTGTAAACTAGTCCTGATAGGAGTAAATATGCATTACTTTTTGCTTTGAAAAAGTAAAAAGTACTTCGCCAATTTAATAACTATTTTGGTGTTCAGTGAATTGCATATGAAGCGAATAGCAGGAATAGCTCCTAATAAAAAAATAAACTAATTTTAGAATATGAAATTACTAGAAGGAAAAGTTGCCATTATTACTGGCGCAAGTCGCGGAATTGGAAAAGGTATTGCAGAAATTTTTGCAAAAAATGGCGCGAATGTAGCCTTTACATACAGTTCATCTGTAGAATCAGCACAAGCTTTAGAAAACGAATTGAATGCTTTGGGAATAAAAGCAAAAGGTTACCAATCTAATGCAGCAGATTTTAACGAAGCACAAACTTTTGTAGATGCTGTTTTGGCAGATTTTGGTTCAGTAGATGTTTTGATAAATAATGCTGGAATCACTAAGGACAACTTAATGATGCGTATGTCAGAAGCTGATTTTGACCAAGTTATAGAAGTAAACTTGAAGTCAGTTTTCAACATGACCAAAGCGATTCAAAAAACATTCTTAAAACAACGTTCAGGTTCTATTATTAATATGAGTTCTGTAGTTGGAGTAAAAGGAAATGCAGGCCAAACTAACTATGCAGCTTCAAAAGCAGGAGTTATTGGTTTTTCAAAATCAGTGGCACTGGAATTAGGTTCTCGTAATATTCGTTGTAATGTAATTGCTCCAGGTTTTATTGAAACTGAAATGACTGCTAAATTAAGTGATGATGTAGTAAAAGGTTGGAGAGATGGAATTCCTTTGAAAAGAGGAGGATCTACAGAAGATGTAGCAAATGCTTGTTTGTTCTTCGCTTCAGACATGAGTGCTTATGTAACAGGTCAAGTATTAAATGTTTGCGGAGGAATGCTTACTTAATGATTTAATAATTGAATAATTAAAAGATTTAATGATTGAAAAATTAAAGGATTGAAGAAATATACTAATCTTTAAATTTTTCAATCATTAAATCTTTCAATCTTTTAATCAACTATATGACAACAAACACCATTCTATTACTACTACTTTCTTTATTAATAGCCGGTGGTTTGTCGTTTTTTCAATATTTATACAAAGTCAAAAACAAATCGAATGTGAATTTGTTTTTGACTTTTTTACGTTTTCTTAGTATTTTTTCTATTTTGTTGCTCTTGATAAATCCTATTATCACAACCAATAAACTAGAAATTATCAAAACACCATTACCCATAGTGGTAGATAATTCGAGTTCTATTTCTTTTTTGAATGCAAAAGAAAAAGCGGTAGAATTAGCCAAAAAAATTACTTCGAATGCAGCAATCCAAGAGAAATTCGAAGTACAATCTTTTCTATTTGATTCAGATTTTCAACAATCAAATGATTACACTTTCAAAGGAACCCAAACCAATTTAGATTTGGTTGCCAAAAATTTAAAAAGCATAAACAAAAACAAATTATATCCAACAGTTCTCATCACAGATGGAAATCAAACCACAGGCAATGATTATGTGTATAGTTTTGATGAAAACAATAAAGTTTACCCATTGGTTTTAGGCGATACTATTAAAGTTCTAGATCTAAAAATCAATCAGCTGAATGTTAACAAATATGCTTTTCTTAAGAATAAGTTTCCAGTCGAAGTATTTTTACAATATTCCGGTAATAAAAATCTAACTACCAATTTTAGCATTATGCAAGGGAATGAGGTAGTGCATAAACAGAGTGTTTCCTTTTCGGCATCAAAGAAAACAGCAATTGTAAATCTGCTTTTACCAGCCAACAAAGTTGGTTTGCAGATTTATAAAGCTAAAATTGAATCGAAAGAAAACGAGAAAAACACCTTCAATAACATCAAGAATTTTGCGGTAGAAGTTATTGACCAGAAAACAACAATCGCAATAGTTTCATCTATAAATCATCCGGATATTGGTGTTTTAAAAAGAGCTATAGAATCTAATTTACAGCATAAAGTAATACTAGTTAAGCCAAACGAAGTCAAGTCTTTACAAGATTACAATGTTCTGATATTATATCAACCAAATACGGCCTTCAAATCGATTTTTGATGCTAGCAGTAAGGCCAATTTAAATACTTTTATCATAACTGGTACAAGCACCGATTTTTCATTTCTGAACCAACAACAGAATAATTTTATTTTTAAAATGAGTGGTCAGGAAGAAGATTATTTGGCCAATTTTGATTCTCAGTTTAATCTTTTTGCAGTAGACAATTTAGGATTTGAAAATTTCCCACCACTGCAAAATGATTTTGGCTCTATAACAACAAATGGAGAAGTCAATATTTTGCTTTCGTCTAAAATCAGAAATATAGATACCAATGCACCTTTATTAGCTTTTACGGAAAATAGAGGAAAAAGAACAGCCTATTTATTTGGAGAAAACAGTTGGAAATGGAGTCTACAAAGCCACATTGATAACCAATCTTTTGAGAAATATGATGTTTTTATCAATAAGATTATACAATATCTGGCTTCTAATAATGCCAAAAAATCATTGATTGTCAATCACGAAAGCTTTTACAACACTGGAGAAGCCATAGAAATAAACGCTCAATATTTCAACAAAAATTATGATTTTGATGAAAAAGCACGTTTGACTATTGCTGTAACTAACACAAAAACAAAACAAACCAAGAACTTTGATCTCTTAAAAGGAAATAACACTTATAAAGTAAATCTTGACGGACTTTTGGCTGGTAGCTATAATTTTTCAGTAAAAGAATTGAATTCTAAAACAACATATTCAGGGCATTTTGAAATTTTGGATTTTGACATTGAAAAGCAATTCGTCAACGCCAATGTTGAAAAACTGAAACAATTGGCAGTTCAAACCAAAGGAAAAGATTTTTACCCGAATCAAATAGATGCACTGATAAAAACACTTCTCGAAAACGAGGAATACAAAGCCATCCAAAAAGACGTTGTAACTAAATCTCCTTTGATTGATTGGAAATGGTTATTGGTTTTGATAGCAGTTTTCCTTTCAACCGAATGGTTCGTCAGAAAGTACAATGGAATGTTGTAAGTTTAGATTTTAGATTTTAAACTTTAGATTTTAAACTCTAGACTTTAAACTCTAGACTTTAAACTCTAGACTTTAAACTTTTGACTTTAAACTTTTGACTTTAAACTTTTGACTTTAAACTTTTGACTTTAGACTTTTGACTTATAACTAATGGCTAATAAAATACAAATATGGATTTTAGACTAAAAGTATTTTTCACTGTCGCAACACGATTGAGCTTTACCAAAGCGGCATCCGAATTATTCATTACTCAGCCCGCTATTTCCAAGCATATTCAGGAACTGGAAGAAGAATACAAAATCAAGCTTTTTGAAAGAAACGGATCAAAAATCGCACTGACCAATGCTGGGGAAGTTCTGTTGAAACATACCAAGAACATTTTTGAAATTTACAGGGAAATCGATTTTGACATGAGCGCACTTATTAATGAACGAAAAGGCTTGTTGCGATTGGGAGCCAGTACCACAATTTCTCAATATATAATTCCACCATTATTAGCTCGTTTTCATCAAAAATTAGAATCTGTAAAAGTGAGTTTGCTAAACGGAAATACAGAACAAATAGAAAATGCTCTACTAAATAAAGAAATTGAAATTGGAATTGTAGAGGGACAATCCAAAAATCAATCGATAAAATACACACAATTCATTAAAGATGAATTGGTTTTGGTTTGCAATTCAAAAAATGCATTAGCTCAAAAAAAAGAAATAACTCCTACAGATTTTAAATCCTTGCAGTTTGTTATGCGTGAACAAGGATCTGGAACACTTGAAGTTATTGAATATGCATTAAAACCATTTAATCTTAAAATTGATCAATTACAGATCGAAATGCAATTAGGCAGCACCGAAAGTATAAAATCGTACCTGATGAATTCTAATTGCGTTGCTTTTATTTCGATACACGCCATTGATAAAGAACTTAAAAACAAAGAATTGCAAATTTTAGACATCAAGGATTTAATCATTGAGCGCTATTTTTACATCATCACGTTACAAGGTAAAACAGATTCTCTTTCCGAGCTATTTATAAAAAACATTTCGAGTCACTATAACTTAAAGTTATAATGTATTATATTTTACGATTAGTAATGATTGAGTTTAATACTGATCTTTGTGGTGTTAAAATAAGCGTTACAAATGAAAAATATAGTTATTGCCCAAAATTTTATAAAAAACAATAGTACAGCACAACAAGCTATTTTTGTTTTACTAATATTACTTTGTTTATTCCCAATCGTTTCTCCACCCATAGCTTTGTTATTAGGTTTGGTTGTTGCCAATCTATTTGGACACCCATTTTTGCATTTAAACCATAGAGCAACAAATATTTTACTCCAGGTTTCGGTTGTAGGACTAGGATTTGGAATGAATATCGATAGTGCGGTAGCAGCAGGTAAAGAGGGCTTTCTCTTTACCGTTGGATCAATTGTAATTACTATAGTATTTGGTGCTCTATTAGGAAAATGGTTTGGCATTCAGAAAAAAACATCCCATTTAATATCTTGCGGAACAGCCATTTGTGGTGGAAGTGCCATTGCAGCAATCGCTCCTGTAATAAAATCAGACGAAAAGCAGACTTCTGTAGCGTTGGGAGTTATATTTATACTTAATTCGATTGCTTTATTTGTATTCCCAGTTATTGGTCACTGGCTGCAAATGTCACAAAACGATTTTGGTTTATGGTGTGCCATAGCCATTCATGACACAAGTTCAGTAGTTGGAGCAGCCAGCAAATATGGAACAGAAGCCCTACAGGTAGCCACAACAGTAAAATTAGCCAGAGCCTTGTGGATTATACCTGTGGCATTAATAACAGCAATAGTTTTTAAAAATAAATCTAGTAAAGTGAAAATCCCATATTTTATTGGACTATTCATTTTGGCAATGGTTTGCAATTCCTATTTTTCTCCAGTTGCAAAAGTAGCTCCCTATTTGGTTTCCATTTCAAAAATCGGACTTACAGTTACTTTATTCCTAATAGGAGCGGGGTTGAACAGTTCAGTTTTGAAATCAGTTGGATTAAAACCATTACTTCAAGGCATATTGCTTTGGATAGGCATTGCAGGTTTAGCATTAGCATCCATTATTTATCTAAAATAATCAACTATTTAATGTTTGAGAACTTTACAGTTGGCTTGCCAACAAGGTTATATCGTTTTCCATTAAATGAAAAACGTCTTTCAATTTCAAAATTAAATAACTTTTTTGTTTTAGCCATTGGTGCTATTTCTGCCGGAAGATCAACTTCAAATTCATCTTCAGTTTTGGCAGCTTTATTAAAATAGCCTTTTGTTTTAATGATTATATCTCTAAAATATTTTTTGGTAGTGTTTTTTTCAACTGTATAGGTACTAGACCAACTTGTGCTTTCAATATTTGTTAGCTCATACTCTGGAACCTCCATAATAGGTTGATATTTACCATCAAGACCAACAACAAGATAAAGATACCCTGCAAAAGGACCGCCACCGCCGCCATTTACATGTAATAATGTAAATGCATATTGATCTTCTCCAATTTGCAAAAGCTTAGGTGTTGGGCATTGAGCAAAGGCTCCAAAAGCGGCAATTGCTGGCTGAAAAGATTTCATTTCCCAAGTGTTGCCATTTTTAGCAAATTTTGCTACTCCCAATAATCCGCCAGAAAAACGACCTGTTTGCAAACCATCCATATCAAAATTAGAATGATTGAATGCAAAAAACTTAAATTGATTCCCTTTAGAATCAGAATAATCAATATCTGCAAGAAGTCTTGTAGCAACACCTTCTGTATATGGGAATAATTGATCACCTTCTTCCCCGTTTACATCAACATAAGCCTTTGGTTTACAACTTTTACAGTTCCAACTTATAAAATCATTATGATCACTAAAATGGTATAACTTTCCAGGAAACAATTTTTGCATTGTTTTCATGGCATTAATCGGACCGTTAATTTTAAGTGTTCTGTTGGTGTTTAGAATTGTATCGCTTACATTTTTTAATTGAACCTCTGGATTTTGGGCAATACTGAAAGCAGTAAATAGGATAAAAAGGAAACCTGAATAAATAAAACGCATATAAATAATATCAAAAAGTACTACAAAAGTACATTGTTCTTTTGTAATTTTATTTAAAAGTGTCCATTTTTTACACAAAACCTCAAAAAATAAAATAACATTAATTTAATCAGTATACTTTTAAATTATCTTTAAAAAAAATACTTTTGTAGCTCAATAAAATAGATATAATGAAAAAATTCAAATTAAAACAAACCGTCCTTACTTTTTCTGCAATTGGTATTGCTTTTATTACTTTGTCTTGGGGTATTTTTGGCCACGAACACATTAATAACGCAGCAGTTATGGCATTGCCAAAGCCTTTGCAAACCTTTTTTTATAATCATATCGATTTTATAACACAAGAATCAACAGTTCCTGATTTGCGTAAATATACATTACGTGACAAAGCAGAAAATCCACGCCATTTTATGGATATGGAAAATTTTGGAGCAGTAGATTCTATTCCGTTGCCATTTGAGGATGTTAAGAAAAAATACGATGAGAAATTTTTATCCAATAATGGTATTTTACCTTGGTACATACAAGAAACAATGACCAAACTAACCAAGGCGTTTAAAGACAAAAGAAAAACTGAAATTTTGTTTTTAGCAGCAGATTTAGCACATTACATTGGTGATGCACATATGCCATTGCATACTTCTGCTAACCATGACGGACAACTTACGGATCAAAAAGGGATTCACTCTATGTGGGAATCTCGTATTCCTGAAATGTTTGGGAAAAATTACAATTTTTATACCGGAGAAGCTAAATATGTGGATAATGTTGAAAAAGCAACTTGGGATATCATAAAAGATACACACAGCCAAGTGCAACCTCTTTTAGCAATTGATAAAAAATTGCGCGCAACCTTTACTCCGGATACCATGTATGATAAAGACGAAAAAGGGAATATTGCTAAAAACAAATTTGGTGATTTGATATATTCTAAAGAATATGTAACTCAATTCCACACTGCATTGAATGGTATGGTGGAAAGCCAAATGAGAAAAGCAATTGTTGCAACAACCAATTTTTGGTTCACTGCTTGGGTAAAAGCTGGTAAACCAAATCTAGATGATTTAGACTCAAAAGAATTAACCAATCGCAACAAAAAGAATCTAAATAACGATTTGAAACTTTGGAAAAAAGGAAAAGTTTTTGGTTTAGAAAGCGAGAATGACTTTTAATTAATCGTCTTAATAAAAATAGAAAAGCCTGTGAATTAATTTTCACAGGCTTTTTTTATGATTCAAAAATCAAAAATTATTTATCTGATTCAGCTACCTTAATTGGAGTTTTAGAATTTAAACTTTGATAATTCTTTTTCTTTAATATATCCGAAGCTGTTTGATAATACGATACTGTTTCATTTACAAGATCAGTTCTTTCATTCTTTAAAGGAACCTGATCATAATAGATTTGAAAATCTTGGGCAACTTTTTGATCTGGTTTCAGATTTAACTGAAATTGTTTTACGGTTTGCTTAGGAGAAATAATCGTTAAAACATTGTCTTTTATTAATCCCAAATCTTGATACGTAGCAATCAAAGCTCTTGGTTTATAATCCGATTTCAGAACATCCTGACCGTAAAATTTACTTTGATAATTAAAATTCAACAATCCAAAAAGTGTTGGCATAACGTCTATTTGTGACATTACCTTAGTATACTTTTGAGGCTCTATAAAACCTGGACTATAAATCATGGCCGGAATTCTATATTTATCAACAGGAAGTTCTGTTTTACCAGCGCTTGAAGCACAATGATCGGCAAGAATTACAAATACCGTATTTTTGAACCATGGTTGTTTACTAGCCATATCAAAGAATTTCTTCAAAGCATAATCCGTATATTTTACACCACCTTCACGTGACTTAATATCTCCAGGAATATCAATTTTATTGTTTGGATAGGTAAACGGACGGTGATTGCTTACTGTCATCCAATGATTGAAAAAGGGTTTACCAGTCTTGGCTTCTGCATTCATAACTTTTATAGCTTTATTAGCCATATCTTCGTCACAAACTCCCCAAATATTAGCGAAAGTGATTTCTTCTGGAGTAAATGATTTTTTATCGACAATATTATAACCGTTTCCTCCAAAAAAATCTTCCATATTGTCAAAAAAAGCATCCCCACCATAAAGAAACTTCACATCATATCCTTTGTCTTTGAAAACAGAACCTGTAGAAAATTTATTTTTATTGTCTTTTCGTTTTACCACACTTTCACCAGCAGTAGGTGGGAAACATAAGGTTACTGCTTCAAGACCACGAACGGTTCTATTTCCAACGGCGTATAAATTGGTAAACAATAAACTTTTTTGAGCCAAATCATCCAAGAAAGGAGTGATGTTCATATCATTACCATACATTTTCATAAAATCAGCACTGTAACTTTCTATCGTTATTAATACCACATTTTTATGGGTTTCAGAAGCATCACTTTTGATTTGTCTTAATGTAGTTTCTCCTGAAATATTAGGAATTTGCTTTTCTAATAGAGCAAAAGCTTCTTTTTCAGGCGAGGTTTTATAAAACTTGAAATAATCCAATTCACTGTTCATAAAAGCCAAATAGAATCTATAAATCCCATTAGATTGTAACTCATTGGCAAAAACATTTTGGGAATTTTCTTTTTTAGCCAATAAAGGAATAGCAAAAAGGGAAAGTGCAAAAAGAGAAAGATAAATCCCGCTTGTTTTTATTTTTTCTTTAAATGTCAGAATGTTTTCAATATAATTTTTGGTTCTTTTTGTTATAAAATAAGTAACAATACCTGCAACGGCAAATAGCCCCGAAAACAAAGGAATTACTGGGTAAGATTCCATGATGTTACCTATAACTTCATTCGTGTATACCAAATAGTTAACCGCAATGAAATTATATTTTACTCCAAATTCATTCCAGAAAAAATACTCGCTTATACCATTTTGAAGGATCAAAACAACATATAAGAATATTACAAAGGTGAAAAGGCATAATCTTATTTTGCTGCGATATTTAGGCAAAAAGAGTAGGAGTCCAAACAAAAAGGTTTTAATACCTATAAAAATCATTCCAATTTTTGGTAAAGCACCTCCATATTCATTCAGAATGCTTTTTCCAGATGCAACATAAAGAAATAATGCCACCAATAATCCAAATATAATATTCCCGTAGGGCTTATAATATTTTGAGTCGGATATAAAAATAAGATATAACCATAGAAATCCTGTGGCTATTACAAATACAAAGGCATCCGAGATGAATCCCATTGTGAAGATTTTCAAACTATCTATAAAAGAAAAAGAAGTTTGTGTAATAGGGTGAAAAACCAATACAATTCGCAAAAGAAAACTAACAATAATGTAGAAAAGAGCGAGATTATAAAAAGGGGAGAACTTTTTTAAAAGATTCATAAAAATTATTTTTTTTGCAAAAGTACACAAAATGAATCTAGATGGTGCAAATTCAATAGTGGCTTGATTCCTAAATTTATCATAAAATTCATTTTAAAACCATCATTGCACTATTAAATACACAAAAAATCAAAATTACGCTAGCTATTTCTTATAGACTAATAATGAATGTGATAGGATAATAATTGAATATTTTAATCTTTATAAAGAAAAAATAAGGAGAGAGATAACTCTTAAAAAGGTTTTCTTAATTTTAAGTAATTATATTATCTTTAGAATAAATATGAAATTTCTAAAAATTAAATCAAATTAAGTTATGAACGAGGCACATCTTCACATGATAGTTAATCATTTTCCAATTATTGGGACCATTTTTGGATTTGGTATTTTAATAATTGGACTGATTCTGAAAAATAAAACATTAATAAATACCTCTTATGTACTGTTTATAGTGGCAGCTATTTTTGCCGCAATTAGTATGGAAACTGGAGAAGGAGCAGAGGAATTGGTTGAAGATATGCCAAATATAGGAAAACAGATTATCCATGAACACGAAGAATTAGCCGAAAAACTCGCGATATTACTTTATGTCACGAGTGGCTTATCTCTTGTAGGACTGTATTTGAATTTTAAAAATAATACAAAAGCTAAGCTACTTTCCTTTTTAATACTAATTATTGCAACTGCTGGATTATTTTTAGTACAAAAAGTAGGAACTTCTGGAGGGGAAATTCGCCATACTGAGATTAGACCAAATGCTAATATGATGCCTAATGAATCTATAAAGCAGTCCGAAAAATAAAACAACTAGTTTCTGTTATAAAGCCTAATAAAAAAGCGGTCAAAATCGACCGCTTTTTTTGTACATTATAATTATCGATTACTCAACTTCGCTTTTTCCTTAATAATATCACTTATTTTTCGGTTTTCTATTTTACTTTCCAGCCAGGAAATAATATCAAGATATAGAAATGCTCTTTTCTCATAGGTGTTTTTCTCTAGCTCAATAAAGCGTTCTCTCATTTTTATGAACTCTTTTTTGATATCACTTGGATATAAAGTGCTCAAGTTTTTAAGGAAACGAATGATTTCTTTTTGTACCTCATGCAAATCATTCATTTTAAGCAAAAACTTATAGGTATTCTTGAGTTGATTTTCTAAATAATAATCTTTCCCTAGCTCATAATGCGCTATCAAACACAAAATTCTTGCAAAACACATTAAATCTTCACGCATAGAAAGATTCTTATTGTTTATGATTTTTTCTAAATAAAGAATGCATTCCTGATATTTTTCATTACCAAAATAGATACAGGCAATTTTGTAATAAAACATCATCTCGTGATGTTCATCCAGATGTTCATTGTGAATTTTTATTTTATTTAGAATCTCAGGAATTAAATATTCGCTTTCGGCAAAAGTGCCTTCAAGTATATGATAATTTAGTTTATTATTATACAAATAAAGAAAAGACAATGAAGCAATGTTGTCGTTAACAGGAAAACGAGGGTCATTAATTGTCTCTTCTAATAGCTCTAAATATTTTTTGAAATTAGATTTGTATTTAAGCATGAATAATGACTCTAGTAAATAATGGTTTCCTTTTAAAAAGAAAACTGGATTTAGAAAAATCATATTTTTATTGTCATAAAATAAGGTAACCCATTTATAGGAGTATTTATAACAGGAAAGAAAATCCTGAACCAAAAAACTTCTCCATAAATTAGCATTGTAAAACCAGTATTTCTCTCTAAACTCAAACTTGGATTTGTCTAAACGGGAAATGTGTTTATTGAAATAATCATCAATATACTTATACTCTTCGTCTGATTTTACATAGCCTGTTTTTAACATAATGCCATACAACTGCAAAGATAAATTAGATAATTTACTCGAAATTGTATTGCGATAGTTTAATTCTTTGGCCTGAATAACCAACTCATCCGCTCGTCCTTGGATACTTCTGGTAATATATTGTGATTCGATTAATTTTTCAAATTCGACAATCTCAAAAGCCATGTGTTTTTCATCATTCTCTAAGGCTTGCTGTTTGGTTTTGTCTAATATTTTTAAACTTTGTCTGTACAATCCCTTATTATATAAGATAGTAGCAAAGTCAATTTGCTCCCTTAATTGATAGCGAATGTTCTGGCTTGGAATATTCAACCGAATACTAACCAAAATCTGTTTATATAAATAGGATTTTAGATTCGATAATTGCACCTTCTTTATTACCCCATTCTTTAGGATAAGCTTCTCGTCATAGTTTTCTGATTTATCTAAAATATTAAATAACTCAATAAACTTTGTATTCGAACTTGTTTCTAATCGACTTGCAAATATTTTAAATTGTCTTTTTTCAGATTTGGACAACGATTTAATTAATACAAATAAAAAATCTTTTTGAGGGTTAGCCATTGTATTATAAGTAGATTTAAATAACTGATAATCAGTACTTTACATTGTTATTTTTTACTTTATAAGTAGTATATTTCATTAAAACTGGTTTAGTTTTAGTGAAATGAAATCTAATTTTGTTTATGAGATGTGAAATTACATTAAATAAATTAAAATGAATAGAGAGAAAGTCCAAATTTTTGACACCACCTTAAGAGACGGAGAGCAAGTCCCTGGTTGTAAATTAGATACTAAACAAAAACTTGTTATCGCCAATCGCCTAGACGAAATGGGTGTTGATATCATTGAAGCTGGTTTCCCCGTTTCCAGCCCAGGTGATTTCTTATCTGTTTCTGAAATATCTAAAATCGTAAAAAATGCTGCAGTTTGTGGTCTTACAAGAGCTGTAAAAAATGATATAGATGTTGCAGCTGCTGCCCTAAAAAATGCTTTAAAACCTCGTATACATACAGGAATCGGAACATCAGATTCGCATATAGTTCACAAACTGCAAACAACACGTGAAGATGTAATCGAGAGAGCAAAAAATGCTGTAGCCCATGCTAAATCTTACGTAGAAGATGTGGAGTTCTATGCAGAAGATGCCGGAAGAACAGAAAATGCATTTTTAGCAAAGGTATGTGAGGAGGTTATTAAATCTGGAGCTACTGTTCTTAATATACCGGATACTACAGGATATTGTTTACCTGAAGAATATGGAGCAAAAATTAAATACTTAAAAGAAAACGTAAAAGGAATTGAAAATGTAATTCTTTCTTGTCATTGTCATAATGATTTAGGAATGGCAACTGCCAATTCAATTGCCGGAGCAATAAATGGGGCAAGACAAATTGAATGTACTATCAATGGGATAGGAGAGAGAGCCGGTAATACAGCTCTTGAAGAAGTGGTGATGATTTTCAAACAACACCCTTATTTGAATTTATATACTGATATCGACAGCAAGCAATTGAACGAAATGAGCCGATTAGTCTCAGATAGCATGGGAATGATCGTGCAGCCTAATAAAGCAATTGTAGGAGCCAATGCTTTTGCACACAGTTCTGGAATTCATCAGGATGGAGTGATTAAAAACAGAGCAACTTATGAAATCATGGATCCATTGGATGTAGGTGTCAATGAGTCTTCGATAATTTTAACAGCAAGAAGCGGAAGAGCAGCATTGGCATACAGAGCCAAAAAAGTGGGTTACGAATTAACAAAAACGCAGTTAGATATAGTATATGTCGAATTTTTAAAATTTGCAGATATCAAGAAAGAAGTATTAGATCATGATATTCATCAAATTATTGAAGCTTCAAAAATTAATTATGAACTAATTTAATTAGAGCTGGTTTTTAGTTGATCAAGAAATGTCATCATCTAGGGTATAATAAATAAAAGCAGAAAATATGAACTTAAAAATAGCAGTACTTCCGGGGGATGGGATAGGCCCGGAGGTAATCTTACAGGCAAAGAAAACGTTATATGCTATTAGTGTTGCATATAATCATGAGTTTATTTTTGAGGATGCTTTAATAGGAGCAACTGCCATTGATAAAACTAGAAATCCTCTACCAGAACAAACATTAAATCTTTGTTTGAATACCGATGCCGTTTTATTTGGAGCCATTGGTAATCCCAAATACGATAATAATCCGGATGCCAAAATACGTCCTGAACAAGGATTATTAAAACTTAGAAAAGAATTAGGTCTTTATGCCAATATCAGACCAGTTAAGCCTTATAAAAATCTACTTGATGTTTCACCTATAAAAAAGGAAGTAATAGAAGGTACTGATTTTGTCATTTACAGAGAGCTTTCCAGTGGATCATACTATGGTGTAAAGGAATTAAATGAAGAAGGAACAAAAGCATCTGATATCTGTGAATACTCAGAAGAAGAAATTTTCCGAATTACACATTTAGCTTTCAAAGCGGCACAAACCAGAAGAAAAAAAGTAACATTAGTAGATAAAGCAAATGTGCTTGAAACATCTAGGCTATGGCGAAAAACGGTAAAAAAAATTGCCCTTAATTATCCAGATATTACTTTAGAGTGTCTTTATATAGACAATGTTGCCATGCAAATTATTACTGATCCTAAACAATTTGATGTAATCTTAACAGAGAATCTATTTGGGGATATTCTTTCTGATGAAGCCTGTGCAATTATGGGATCGATAGGTTTAATGGCTTCGGCTTCAATAGGAAATAATAATGCTCTATTTGAACCTATTCACGGGTCATACCCTAAAGCAAAAGGAAAGGATATTGCCAATCCTATTGCTTCAATCGTATCTGCCGCTATGTTATTGGAGCATTTTGGATTAGAAAAAGAAGCCAAAAAAGTTTACGAAGCTATAGAAAAAGCAATTGAGTATAAAGTAGTTACAATAGATTTAAACTCAGGCTCAAGATTTGGGACTAATGATGTTGGAGATTTTATTTCTAATGTCATATTAAGTAAAGATGATTTGTATTTTAAGAATGATAACGTTCAAATAGGGCAATCAACAATAGTTTGATAGCTAAATTCATAAAATTTTAAATTATTTCACTAAAATCACTCAATTTATTGAATAAATGTTTTTCTGTTAGATTTCTTTTTTCTACTTTTGCAGAGTCAAAAAAATAATAAGGAAATGAAACTCATTATCAATCTAATTTTAATTGTAAGTGTCATTGTGATTACCACATATGGGAAGGGATTGGTATAGATATAAGTCAACTAAATATTTAAAACCTCCCATACTTCTGGGAGGTTTTTTTTTAAATAAAAATTAAATACACAAATTAACATAGAATGGAATTAAACAAGTACAGCAAGACGATTACGCAAGATGAAACACAACCGGCGGCACAAGCTATGTTGCACGGAATTGGTTTAACAGAGGAAGATCTAAAAAAAGCTCAAGTTGGTATTGTAAGTATGGGGTATGAAGGAAATACATGCAACATGCACTTAAATGATCTTGCCAAAGATGTTAAACAAGGAGTCTGGGATGCAGATCTGGTCGGGCTGATATTTAATACCGTTGGTGTTAGTGATGGAATTTCAAATGGTACAGACGGGATGCGCTATTCATTAGTATCTCGTGATGTAATTGCGGATTCTATTGAGACCGTTATGGGAGCTCAATGGTATGACGGATTGATTGCAATTCCCGGTTGTGATAAAAATATGCCTGGAGCCTTAATTGCCATGGGAAGAGTAAATCGTCCTTCGATTATGGTTTACGGAGGAACAATTCACTCCGGAAAATGGAAAGGTGAATCATTAAATATTGTTTCTGCTTTTGAAGCATTAGGAAAGAAATTTAATAATACAATAAGTCCGGAAGATTTTAAAGGTGTTATTCAAAATGCTTGTCCGGGAGCTGGAGCCTGTGGAGGAATGTATACAGCAAACACTATGTCTTCGGCAATTGAAGCCTTAGGAATGAGTTTGCCATACAGCTCATCAAACCCAGCTTTGAGTAAAGAGAAAAAACAAGAATGTCACGATGCAGGAAAGGCTGTTAGAATATTATTAGAAAAAGATATCAAGCCTAGAGATATTATGACACGTGAGGCTTTTGAAAACGCTATCACAATCGTAGCAGTTTTAGGAGGTTCAACCAATGCGGTTATGCACTTAATTGCTATGGCACATTCAGTAGATGTCGAAATTACTTTGGCTGATTTTCAAGCTATAAGTGACAAAACACCAGTACTAGCTGATTTAAAACCAAGCGGAAAATACATGATGGAGGATCTACATGCAGTAGGAGGTGTTCCAGCGGTAATGAAGTATTTATTAAAAGAAGGTCTGCTTCACGGAAACTGCTTGACAGTAACCGGAAAAACGGTAGCAGAAAATTTAGCATCAATTCCAGATTTGAATGACGGACAAGAGGTAATTCACGAAATTCAAAATGCATTAAAATCAACCGGAAATATCCAAATATTATACGGAAACCTTGCTTCAGAAGGATGTGTTGCCAAAATAAGCGGAAAAGAAGGAGAGTATTTTGAAGGAACAGCTGTTGTTTTTGAGAGTGAATTCGAAGTTATTCCAGGTATTCAAAACGGATTAGTTAAACCAGGCAATGTAGTCGTCATCAGGTATTGTGGACCAAAAGGTGGTCCAGGAATGCCAGAAATGCTAAAACCAACATCAGCCATAATGGGAGCAGGACTAGGTAGTAGCGTAGCTTTGATTACAGATGGTAGGTTCTCTGGAGGTTCACATGGATTTGTGGTAGGCCACATTACACCAGAAGCTCATGATGGAGGTGGAATTGCTTTAGTAGAAAATGGTGATTTAATTACTATTGATGCGGTTAAGAACACCATCAACTTAAAAATCAGTGAAGAAGAATATGCAAAAAGACGTGCCAATTGGGTTCAACCAGCTTTAAAAGCAACAAAAGGTATTCTTTTAAAATATGCAAGATCAGTGTCAAGCGCATCTACAGGATGTGTTACCGATAAATAATAGCCAAAATTCAAATGGCAATTGCCAAAAAGATAAAAAATGAAAAATAATAAAATATCAGGTGCTGAAGCAGTTATAAGATGTTTATTAGCCGAAGGAGTTGACGTAGTTTATGGTTATCCGGGTGGTGCAATTATGCCCGTTTACGATGAGTTATATAAATTTCAAGATCAATTGCATCATGTTTTAGTTCGTCACGAACAAGGTGCAACACACGCAGCTCAAGGGTTTGCAAGAGCAACAGGAAAAGTTGGAGTAGCAATTGCAACTTCGGGTCCAGGCGCAACCAATTTAGTTACAGGAATTGCCGATGCTCAAATAGATTCTACTCCAATGGTTTGTATTACCGGACAAGTAGGTAAACATTTACTGGGATCTGATGCCTTTCAGGAAACAGATATTATTGGAATTTCGACTCCGGTAACCAAATGGAATTACCAAGTTACCGAAGCTCATGAAATTCCGGAAATCATTGCTAAAGCCTTTTATATAGCAAGATCAGGACGTCCGGGACCAGTGTTAATAGATATTACTAAAAACGCTCAATTTGATGAACTGGAATTTAGTTATGAAAAATGTACCGGCATCAGAAGCTATACTCCAAAGCCAACTTTAAATCTAGAAAAGGTAAAAGAAGCAGCGGAATTAATAAACAATGCCAAAAAACCATATATCATTTTCGGACAGGGAATTATTCTTGGTCAAGCCGAAGAACAGTTGAAAGCATTGGTAGAAAAATCAGGAATTCCTGCAGCTTGGACAATCTTAGGTCTTTCGGCATTGCCAACAGATCATCCATTAAATGTTGGAATGCTGGGAATGCACGGTAATTACGGACCAAACATTCTAACCAATGAATGCGATGTTTTGATTGCATTAGGAATGCGTTTTGATGACCGTGTAACAGGAAATCTAGCCACTTATGCCAAACAAGCCAAAGTAGTTCACTTTGAAATTGATCCAGCCGAAGTAGATAAAAATGTTAAAACAACTGTAGCGGTATTAGGTGATGTAAAAGAAGCATTAACAGCTTTACTTCCTCTTATCGAAAACAAAACACATGATTCTTGGCACAATGAGTTCAAGGAAAAATATAAGATTGAACAGGAATCAGTTATCAATCAAGAGTTAAATCCATCAAAAAATCATGGTATCTCAATGGGAGAAACTATAGAGATGATTAATAAACACTCTAAGGGAGATGCCATTATGGTTTCGGATGTGGGACAACACCAAATGTTCACCTGTCGCTACTCAAAATTCAACACCTCAAAGAGTAACATAACCTCTGGCGGATTAGGAACTATGGGATTTGCTTTACCGGCAGCAATTGGTGCCAAAATGGGAATGCCAAATAGAGAAGTAGTAGCAATTATTGGTGATGGTGGTTTTCAAATGACAATTCAAGAATTAGGTACAATTTTTCAAACCAAAGTTCCCGTTAAAATTGTTGTTTTGAACAATGAGTTCTTAGGAATGGTGCGTCAATGGCAACAATTATTCTTTGATAAAAGATATGCTTCGACAGAGATGATCAATCCTAATTTTATAGCAATCGCTGAGGGTTATTATATCAAATCCAAAAAAGTAACCCAACGAGAAGATTTAGATGCTGCTGTTGCTGAGATGTTGGCTTCAAAAGATTCTTACTTCCTAGAGGTGATTGTAGAAAAAGAAAATAACGTGTTTCCGATGATTCCAACAGGAGCTTCAGTTTCTGACATACGATTAAGTTAATATTATGGAAAATAAAATGTTCACCATTTCTGTTTATTCAGAAAATAATGTTGGCTTGCTAAACAGAATATCAGGTATATTCTTGAAACGCCACATCAATATTTTGAGTCTAAATGTTTCCGAATCTGAAATTGAAAATGTTTCAAGATTTGTCATTGTTGTAAATACCACCGAAAAATGGGTACACAACATTGTAGGCCAAATAGAAAAACAAATAGAAGTCATTAAAGCCTTTTATCATGTTGATGAAGAAACCATCTTTTTGGAAAGCGCAATATTCAAAATTCAGTCAAGCTTATTATTTGACGAAAGACAAATTCAGAATATTATAAAAGAAAGTAATTCTCAAATAGTCACAGTATCAAGAGAGTTTTTTGTGATTTCAAAATCAGGAAAACGTTCAGAAATAGAGGAATTATACGCAAAATTAAAACCTTTTGGAATCATGCAATTTGTCCGTTCGGGAAGAATATCGATTTCTAAAGAAAAGATGGAAATTTCAACATTATTAGAAGCATTAAAATAAAATCAATCTGTGCTAAAAAAAGCAGATAACAATTTCAATTATTAAATTTTACATTCATTAAATATTAAAAAAATGGCAAATTATTTCAATACATTACCACTTAGATTACAATTAGAACAACTAGGAGTTTGTGAATTCATGGATCAATCAGAATTTTCAAATGGAGTTACCGCTTTAGAAGGAAAAAAAATAGTTATAGTTGGTTGTGGAGCCCAAGGTTTGAATCAAGGATTAAACATGAGAGACTCTGGATTGAATATTTCTTATGCATTACGTACTGATGCAATTACAGAAAAAAGAGCATCTTTTATAAATGCAACAGATAATGGTTTCAATGTAGGAACTTATGAAGAATTAATTCCTACTGCAGACTTGGTTTGTAACCTAACACCGGACAAACAACATACATCTGTAGTAACAGCAATCATGCCATTGATGAAACAAGGCGCTACTTTATCATATTCACATGGTTTTAATATCGTTGAAGAAGGAATGCAAATCCGTAAAGACTTAACAGTTATTATGTGCGCACCTAAATGTCCAGGATCAGAAGTGCGTGAAGAATACAAAAGAGGTTTTGGTGTACCAACCCTTATTGCTGTTCATCCGGAGAATGATCCAAACGGAGAAGGATTAGAACAAGCCAAAGCATATGCAGCTGCAACAGGAGGTCACAAAGCAGGAGTTTTGAAATCTTCATTTGTTGCCGAAGTAAAATCAGATTTAATGGGAGAGCAAACTATTCTTTGCGGAATGTTGCAAACAGGATCTATTTTATGTTTTGATAAAATGGTAGAAAAAGGTATTGAACCAGGATATGCTTCAAAATTAATCCAATACGGATGGGAAACTATTACAGAAGCCTTGAAACATGGTGGAATCACCAATATGATGGATCGTCTTTCTAATCCTGCAAAAATAGAAGCTTACAGAATTGCTGAGGAATTAAAAGATATCATGCGTCCATTATTCCAAAAACATCAAGATGATATTATGTCTGGAGAATTCTCTAAAAATATGATGATTGACTGGGCAAATGATGATATCAATCTATTGACTTGGAGAGCAGCAACAGCTGAAACAAATTTTGAGAAAACCGCTCCAACAACAGCAACAATCACTGAACAAGAATACTTTGAAAATGGAGTATTAATGATTGCAATGGTAAAAGCAGGTGTTGAATTGGCTTTCGAAACCATGACAGAAGCAGGAATTATAGCAGAATCAGCATACTACGAATCATTGCACGAATTGCCTTTGATTGCTAATACTGTAGCTAGAAAAAAATTATATGAAATGAACAGAATCATCTCTGATACAGCAGAATATGGTTGTTATTTGTTTGATCATGCTTGCAAACCATTATTGACAGAATTCATGAAAACGGTTGATACCAATATAATCGGAAAACCATTTTCAACATCAAATGGTGTAGATAATGCAATATTGATAGCTGTAAATAACACAATACGTCAGCATCCTATAGAAGAAGTTGGATCATGGTTGAGAGCATCAATGACAGCAATGAAAAAAATCGGATAGTTCTATAGAATGAATAATGATATAACGTTAAGGATTACCACACATGAGGGTGTGCTGGGATTTGCATAATATCAATAAGTTTAAAAATTTTTGAATTAGTAAGCATTTATTTGTAATTGAAAGGTATTAATGCATTTTACTCTCACTTAACTTCAGTGTTTAATTGAAGTTAAGTGAAGTAATCCCTAAATCTTTTTTAGCAGAAAAGAATACTATAATTGTTGTCAAATATTATAAAAAAAGGAAAGGATAAAATATAGTTCTACTATAGCCTTTAGTTATTATTTATGCTTCAAAAAAACTTAAATTTTTAAGAGAAAATCATAAAAAGTGATCATAAAATTACTTTTTGTGATTTTTTTTTATTATTTAGGATGAATAGTTTTGAAAACAAGGGAGATTTAATACTTTTATAAAAAAATTAGAAAAATGAGTTATTTTAAGATTGATAGTTTAGAACAGTATTTCAAACATTATAATAAATCGATACGTGAACCCCGAAAATTTTGGGGCAAAATTGCAGAAGAAAATTTTACTTGGTACCAATACTGGGATAAAGTTGTTGATTTTAATATGGCTGAAGCCGAAATAAAATGGTTTACTGAGGCAAAAGTCAATATTGTTAAAAACTGTATCGACAGACATTTGGCCAAAAAAGGAGATAAAACAGCCATTATTTTCGAACCAAACGATCCATCTGAAGAAGCTCTACATATTAGTTACAATGAATTATATGAACGCGTTTCAAAAATGGCAAATGTTTTGCGTGAGCAAGGTATTACCAAAGGAGATCGAGTTTGTATTTACTTACCAATGATTCCAGAATTAGCCGTTTCTGTTTTGGCATGTGCCCGTATTGGTGCTATACATTCGGTTATTTTTGCTGGTTTTTCAGCATCTGCAGTTACTTCAAGAATAAATGATAGTGAATGCAAAATGGTAATCACATCAGATGGAGGATTCCGCGGAAATAAAACGATTGACTTAAAAGGAATCATTGATGATGCTTTGCAAAATTGTCCTTCAGTTACCTCAGTTTTAGTAGCTAAAAGAACGAATGCCAAAATCAACATGAAAGAAGGGCGTGATCAATGGTTACAACCGCTTTTAAACAGAGCAAGCAGTAATTGTGTTGCTGAAATCATGGATGCAGAAGATCCTTTATTCATATTATACACATCAGGATCAACCGGTAAGCCAAAAGGAATGGTTCATACCACTGCAGGTTACATGGTGTACACAGCTTATACTTTCAAAAATGTCTTCCATTATGAAGAAAACGATATTTTTTGGTGTACAGCAGATATAGGTTGGATAACTGGACACTCTTATATTTTATATGGTCCATTATTGAATGGTGCTACAACAGTAATTTATGAAGGAGTTCCTTCATATCCTGATTTTAGCCGTTTTTGGGAAATTATCGAAAAACATAAAGTAACTCAATTCTACACAGCACCAACAGCAATACGTGCTCTGGCAAAAGAGAATTTATCTTATATTCAAAAATTCCCATTAAAATCTTTAAAAGTAATTGGATCTGTAGGAGAACCAATAAACGAAGAAGCTTGGCACTGGTACAATGACCACGTAGGAGGAAAACGCTGTCCTGTGGTTGATACTTGGTGGCAAACTGAAACTGGCGGAATTATGATTGCACCTATATCATTTATAACACCAACAAAACCAACATATGCAACTTTACCATTGCCGGGAATTCAACCCGTTTTGATGGATGACAAACGTAATGAAATAGAAGGAAATCAAGTAGACGGTAGTTTGTGTATTAAATTTCCTTGGCCAGGTATCGCCAGAACCATTTGGGGAGATCATAAAAGATATAAAGACACCTATTTCTCTGCCTTTCCTGGTAAATATTTTACTGGAGATGGTGCATTGCGTGATGAAGTTGGATATTATAGAATTACAGGACGTGTAGACGATGTTGTTATTGTTTCAGGGCATAATTTAGGTACAGCACCAATCGAAGATGCAATTAACGAGCATCCAGCTGTTGCTGAGTCAGCGATTGTTGGTTTCCCACATGACATCAAAGGAAATGCATTATATGGCTTTGTAATCTTGAAAGAATCTGGTGAATATAGAGATAGAGAAAATCTTAGTAAAGAAATCAATCAGCATGTAGCTGACCATATTGGTCCTATTGCCAAATTAGATAAAATACAGTTTGTTTCTGGATTGCCAAAAACAAGATCAGGAAAAATCATGCGTCGTATTTTACGTAAAATAGCCGAAGGAGATTATTCAAACTTTGGAGATATTACAACATTATTAAATCCAGAAATCGTGGATGAAATCGTGAAAAGTAAAATAGAATAAAAAACAATTTTGTTTATTTTTAAAACTGCTTCAATTTTCTTGGAGCAGTTTTTTTGTTTTAATTAGTAAGTTTTCTTTTAAATAAATTGCTTAAATTAGCTATACTATGAAAAACAATAAACCCATAACGATTATTGGTGGTGGCTTAGCAGGATTAACTGCAGCAATCCATTTGATAAAAATGGGATTAAAAGTAGTTTTAATAGAAAAAAACGAATATCCAAAGCATAAAGTTTGTGGTGAATATATTTCAAATGAAGTCATTTCATATTTTGATTGGCTTTCTCTCACTATTACAGAATTAAATCCTACTTCGATTTCTAAATTGCATTTTTCAACAACAAACGGGAAAAGCATACATTGCGATCTACCGCTAGGAGGTTTTGGAGTAAGCAGGTACGCATTAGATTCATTTTTATTTAGAAAAGCATTAGAAATTGGTTGTGAAGTTATTCAGGACAATGTAGAAAGCATCACTTTTGAAAATAATAACTTTACTATTACAACATCAAATAATCGGGTTTTAAATTCGGAAATTGTTATAGGAGCTTTTGGAAAAAGATCAAATATAGATCTAAAGTTAAACCGTAATTTTATTCAAAAAAAATCACATTGGCTAGCCGTCAAAGCGCATTATTCGGGTAATTTTCCAAATGACCTAGTGGGTTTACATAATTTTGAAGGAGGATATTGTGGTGTATCAAAAGTAGAAAACGACGCAATAAACATTTGTTATCTGGCTAGCTATGAAACTTTTAAAAATTATAAAAATATAGAAGAATATCAAAATCATGTAGTTGTAAAAAACCCCCATTTAGATTTGATTTTAAAAGAATCCAAACTGCTTTTCGAAAAACCTCTAACCATTAGTCAAATATCTTTTGATAAGAAAGAAACAGTCAAAGATCATATTTTAATGATAGGAGATACCGCCGGATTAATTCATCCTTTGTGTGGCAACGGAATGGCAATGGCGATTCACAGTGCCCAAATTGTCTCTCAATTAATTATTAAATATTATAATGATGAAATAAAATCTAGAGATGAGTTAGAAAAAAAATATACTAAAGAGTGGAATTTAAATTTTAAGGATAGATTAAGAATGGGGCACTATTTGGGCTTTTTATTGCAAAAACAAACATTGTCTGCTATTTTGATGAAAATATTGATTAAATTACCTTCATTAATGGGAATCATTATAAAAAAAACTCATGGAAAACCAATTCTGATAAAATCTCCTTAATCTATTTTAAACCCATTTCAAGAATGTATATAAATACCAAGCACAGAACCGATAAATCTGAAATCATGGACGATTTTAATTTAGAAGGAGATGCTTTAAAAGACACGTTAAATAAAATTGCCAAAATAAATCAGTTACTGGGAGGTAACCAACTCACTTTGCAAGGAGTGAAAAAATTAATCTCGAAAGTGCCCAAATCGGATCAAATTACAATTGTAGACGTTGGTTGCGGGAATGGAGACATGTTGAGGAGATTAGCTGATTATGGTGCTGAAAACAATTTGAATTTTAAATTAATAGGAATCGATGCCAATAGATACACAATAAATTATGCTGAACAATTATCCGTAAAATATCCAAATATAAACTATTGCTGTGAGGATATTTTTAGTGATTCTTTTAAAGAGATAAAGTGCGATATAATGCTGTGTACATTAACATTACATCATTTTAAAAACAACGAAATATCAAATTTGCTAACCATTTTTGATTCAAACACAAGATTAGGTATAGTAATAAATGATTTACAACGAAGCAGTATTGCATATAGATTATTTCAACTTCTATGTTTGGTATTTAAATTAGAAGGCATGCCGTGTGAAGATGGATTAACGTCGATTTTGAGAGGCTTTAAAAAACAGGAATTAGTTCGGTTTTCAAAAGCATTGAATTTTAATAATCATAAGATTCAATGGAAATGGGCTTTTCGTTACCAATGGATTATTGAAAAGAATACAGTTTAAAAGGTTAGCATTTTTTATCGAATAAAATCAGAAATCAACAAAAGAAATCAATGAGCGTAAAAATAAAATGTGTTGCAAAACAATTGCCAAAGTATTCCAGAACTACTCAGGAGATTATTCCATTTCTGGATTCATGGCTGGTTGGGCAAGAAGATCGCTTTATTAAGAAAGTAAAAAAAATATTCGAGGGAGCAGCTGTAGATAAACGATATTCTATTATGGATCCTCTTGAAGTTTTTGGAAACACTTCTTTTGAAGAGAGAAATGATATTTATATTCGGGAAATAATTGATTTAGGCGAAAAAGTATTAGATAAAGCTTTGAAAAAAGCAGATTGGAAGCCAGATGATTTAGATTATATCATTACGGTTAGTTGCACAGGAATCATGATACCTTCATTGGATGCTTACTTAATCAATAGTTTAAAATTGCGTCAGGATATTGTAAGATTACCAGTAACAGAGATGGGCTGCGCTGCAGGAATATCCGGAATTATATACGCGAAGAATTTTCTACTGGCAAATCCAGGAAAAAAAGCCGCTGTAATTGCAGTAGAAAGCCCAACGGCAACATTTCAATTGAATGATTTTTCGATGGTAAATATTGTAAGTGCTGCAATTTTTGGAGATGGAGCCTCTTGCGTTTTACTGTCTTCCTGCGAAGAGGAAACAGGACCGGAAATAATTGCCGAAGAGATGTATCATTTTTACGATAACATCCATATGATGGGATTTAAACTGGTTAATTCTGGATTGAAAATGGTATTGGATATTGATGTTCCAGATACAATAGCCTCACATTTCCCTGACATAATTCATCCTTTTTTAGAAAAAAACAATTTAAAAATAGAAGATATCGATCATTTGATTTTTCATCCTGGAGGGAAAAAGATCTTGCAAACGGTTGAAGATCTTTTTTCAGATTTAGGCAAAAACATAGAAGACACGAAAGAAGTCTTGAGATTATACGGAAATATGTCTAGCGCAACAGTATTATATGTCTTGGAACGATTTATGGATAATTATCCTAAAAAAGGCTCAATTGGTTTAATGTTGAGTTTTGGTCCAGGATTCTCAGCTCAAAGGGTTTTGTTGAAGTTTTAAAATAAAAATGAATCCTATTGTAAAACGATGGAAGAAAAAGAAATACTATCAAAATTACCGTATTCTAAACCGTTTTTGTTTGTAGACAAAATTATTAGAATTGATCAGGAAGGGGTAGAAGGGGAGTATACATTTGATGAAGATTTAGATTTTTACAAAGGACATTTTAAAGACAAACCAGTTACACCTGGAGTTATTCTAACAGAAGTCATGGCTCAAATTGGATTGGTATGTTTGGGGATATTTTTATTAAATAAAAAAGTGAATTCAAATATTGCAATAGGTTTAACATCAACGGATATTGAATTTTTAAAACCCGTTTTTCCCAATGAAAAAGTAACGGTGATTTCTCAAAAAATATATTTTAGATTTGGTAAACTAAAATGCAAAGTAAGCATGAAAAATGAGAAAGACGAAGTGGTTTGTAATGGAACAATTGCAGGGATGATTTTAGAAGATTGAAAAAATTGAAAAATTGAATGATTGCCGAATTTATTTACAAATCTTTAAATCTTTCAATTTTTAAATCATTTAATTTTTTTTAAAATATTTAAATTAAAAATAAATGTTGAAAAATCGTGTTGTAATAACTGGTCTTGGCATAGCTGCTCCAAATGGAGTTGGGCTTGATGCGTTTACTCATGCCATAAAAAATGGAATTTCAGGGATAAAATTTGACTCAGAATTAGAAAGTTTAAAATTCGCATGCCAAATTGCAGGAAAACCAGAAATACCTACTGAATTAGCCCTGAACTACTTTACAGAATTGGAATTACGAAATTTCAATGCATCTGGTATTTTATACGGTGTCATAGCCGGGATTGATGCTTGGAAAGATGCAGGTTTGTCTATGGAACTTACTGAAGACCCTAATTGGGACAGCGGAACTATTTTTGGAGCAGGAACGTCAGGTATTGATAAATTTCGTGAAAGCATATATAAAATTGATGCATTACAAACACGAGGTTTAGGCAGTACAAGTGTATCACAAACTATGAATAGTGGTATAAGTGCATATTTAGGAGGAAAACTAGGCCTAGGCAATCAAGTAACAACCAATTCTTCGGCTTGTACAACCGGTGTTGAAAGTATTCTAATGGGCTACGAACGCATTAAATCTGGTCAAGCAAAGCGAATGCTTACAGGAAGTACCAGTGATTCCGGACCCTACATTTGGGGAGGTTTTGATGCAATGAGAGTATGCACTTTCAAACATAATGATTCTCCCGAAAAAGGCTCCAGACCAATGTCGGCTAGCGCTTCGGGATTTGTACCGTCAAGTGGGGCAGGAGCATTATTATTAGAAGATTTAGAAACTGCTTTAGAACGTGGCGCAACCATTTATGCCGAGATTTTGGGCGGAAATGTAAATTCTGGTGGACAAAGAGGCCCCGGATCAATGACAGCTCCAAATCCGGTAGCAGTTCAAAAATGCATAACAGACGCTATAAAAAACGCAGGAATTTCTGCAGCAGAAATAGATGCTATAAATGGTCACTTAACAGCTACTTCAAAAGATAGTCTGGAAATTATGAATTGGTGCACTGCTCTAGGTAGAAAAGGAACTGATTTTCCCTATATCAATTCACTGAAATCAATGGTAGGACATTGTTTGTCGGCTTCCGGAAGTGTAGAAAGTGTTGCAACTGTATTGCAAGTACAACAAGGATTTATTTTTCCTAATATCAATTGTGAAGATTTGCATCCTGAAATTTCCACTTATATTGATGCAGCAAAAATTCCTTGTCAGTTAATCGAAAAAGACATAAATATTATTGCAAAAGCCAGTTTTGGTTTTGGAGATATAAATGGATGTATTATTTTTAAGAAATATAATCCTAACATTTAATAAAAGAACAATATAGAACTAATTTTAAAAGAATATGGATAGAGAAGCAACAATAGAACAGCTAAAGAATATCATAAAACCGTACTCTCAAAATGAAGAAGCTTTTGAAAATCTTACAGAAGAAACGGATTTCATTAATGATTTAAAAATAAACTCGGCTAATTTGGTTGATGTTATCTTAGATATCGAAGAAAAATTCGACCTTATTATCGATAATGAATCCATGGAAAAAATGGTCAATGTAAAAGCGGCAATAGGTATTATTGAAGCTGAATTATTAAAAAAATGATTGGAAATGACATTATAGATCTAGATTTAGCTCTCAAGGAAAGCAATTGGAAAAGAAACCGCTTTTTGGATAAAATTTTTTCTCCAAATGAGCAGCAATTGATTCAAAATTCCAAAAACAAAGACCATATGGTATGGAATTTATGGAGCAGGAAGGAGGCTTGCTATAAAATTTATAACCGCCAAACGGGAATTAGAGGTTTTTTCCCGTTACGATTCGTGTGTTATTATGATAGTGCAAATACTGGAACAGTTTCTATTGATGACTTTGTTTTTTATACCCAAACAGAAATCACAAGTAGCTATATTTATTCGGTTGCCGTATTAGAAAAAGAATATTTCAAAAAAATAAAACTTTTAGAAACGGACATAACTATAAAAAAAGAAAACGGAATTCCATATTTAGTAAATCCCGTTTCAAATAACGTGAGTCCTGTATCTATAACGCATCACGGTCGTTATCAGAGAATCATTTCGACAATATAAGTCAGCTTTCGAAATATCTTTCGAGTGAAATTTTACTTTATACCCAATCTTGACTTCAGTTTCAAAAACAACAAGGCCATTGTATAAGCATCTTCTGAGGGAGTGTTTCGGTATGTTTTTGGTAATTTAAAAATATCTGATAATTCGTCTAATGAAAATTGCTTATCATTAGCATCAATTAGTTTTCTATACATTACGTCAATATCTAATGCTTCGTTTTTTAATCGGCCACAGCCCAATCTTTCTAAACTAACATTGATCATTTCTACATCAAAGTCAATATGATGGCCTATTAAAACTGAATTACCTATATAATCAATGAACGCTTGAATAGCATCAGGTTCACTTAATTTCTTCATTCTGCTTTCTATAATAAACTCATTAGACAAGCCATTATCATGAAGATATTTATACTGCAAAAGAACCGTTTCAAAACTATCACCAATATGAATGCTGTTTTTGACAATCGCAAATGAACCAATAGACAAAATCACATCCTTATAAGGATTTAGTCCAGTAGTTTCAGTTGTAAAAACAACAAATCGATTCGGTTTTTCTTCAAACTTAGATAAATAAGTTTTCCAAAAATCAGGATACTCTTTGTTTATATTTTTTAACCAGTCTAACATTATTATGAGAATTGCGTAAGTTTAAAATTACTTTTTATTAATTCTTCTAAATCTTTCATTGGATTAAAAGCATTTTTTAATTTCTCTTTATCCAGTTTAGTCAATTCATCTAAATTTATATATTGCCCAGAATTTTCATTTTTCAAACCTTCATTAACTCTAAATTTTGATAAAACTAGAAATGCTTCTGCACAATTAAGATAAATATCGGCATTTTTAGGATCAATAATAGCTAATTGCTTAAATCTTAAATAAGTATTATTAAATCCTCTTATGCTAAAGTGCAACGCAAAAAGTCTGGCACCATCAATAAGTGGCATCAATGCTCGGGTTTTTATATCGAACTTATCTTTATTTGGTTCTTCTTCTTCACGAACAAATTTTTTGAAAAAAGTAAGTGGTGCATTTTTTCTTAAAGCGTCATTTCCTAAAAAATCAAAAAACAGAGAATTATTTTCGATACTCTCAAATATTCTATTCTCTAATGCTTCAAATATTTTTTTCTCACCAAAAACCAAATCCAAATCAAAGAAAATACTACTCAAATTATTACTATTTTCACCTGGAGTATTTATCCAACTATCATACTGTTTAGTCCAGTCTGTCAATGATTTACACCATAACATATTACTAGCTATATGTCCGTTTGGACATAACTCATAGCCTGTTTTTTCAAGTATCAAAGTGGTCTTTTTACTTAGCTTTAAAAAATAATCTCTTACGTCTCTATATTTATCAGAAGGTACATCCTCAAATACCAAAATACTATCTTGATCCGTAAGCAACAATTGTTCTTTTCTACCCTGACTACCAATACTTAACCATGAAAAACGAGCAGGAGGAGAGCCTAATTCTAAAATAGATATTTCTACAGCACGTTTTAAAATGGCAGAATTTATCTCACTCGCAATATTATTGATATGCGAAAGCGGAATATTTTTATTTATTGAGTTTTGAATCAATTCTGCTAAACGCTCTCGAATTTGTCTCAATTCTTTTGGGTTTAGCGATCTTTTGACTTCTTTTATTAAAACGCCTGGATTATTTGCTTGAGCAACAATTAGATCATGCTCAGATATTATCCCTCTTACAACTGATTTATCTGTACCATCATGGGTTACACATAAATGACTAACATTGTTTTTCAGCATTAGCAATTGGGCTTCCGCCAAAGAAACATTTTCTACAACTGTAACCACCGGAGATGACATGATAGAGTTTACAGCAATAGTTATAGGAAACAAACCTGAAGCTATTTTTGAACACATATCCGTATTGGTTACAATCCCAATAGGCAAATTGTTCTCACAAATGACCGCACTCGTTGAGAGATTCTCAGTCATACGCAAAGCAACTTCTTTTGCATTATCAGCAGCACTTACAACAAGAGGAGATCTATTGTAGGTAAGAGACTGAAAATATTGCATTTCATTTTTTTGTTCTGCATAGAAAAAATTGTCAGAAGCTAATTTTCCTCTAAAATTCTCTTTATCTTTTGGATTCCAGGTATTAGAAGCAAAACTTTCTAAAAGGAAATTTAATACATTCGGATTATTGGCAACAAAAGGTCTGAAAGTGGCTATAGGAATACCATAAATTACACTTTCTTCGCGGGCTTTTGCAGTCATCATATAATTGTTTTTGGCAAAAAACGGACGTAATCCAAATACATCACCAGCATGACATTTGTTTAACAATGTCTCTTCTGCATCTGAAATTACAGATAAATTGACAGTACCTGATGCTACTACATAAAAGCAATCATGTAAAACATCATTTATTTGAAATAATGTTTTGTGTTTTTCTAAATTTATAACGCGAATATTTGCGGCTATTTCTGACAATTCCTGAAAAGTCAAGTTGTCAAATGGCGGGTATTCCTTTAAAAAATCAGCAATATGTTCAGCAATTGTATTCATAGTTTGAAATAATGTATGGACAGTAAAAATAATAAAATTACCCTTAAAAAGAAGACATAATTGTAGGAATGCAATTAAATTTTAGAATCGTTAAATTTTTCATAAAAATAATACAAAATCTAAATAAATATATTGAAGTTGTCCTAATTTTATGTGATAATCAAAAAACTAATCATATGAAATTATCAAGAAAAGTATTATTATTACTTGCAACAGTTTTTGTTACGGCATTTGTTAATGCACAGGAAAAGCCTTTGAGTCCACCTGAAAAGGCTACTGGAAAAATAAATGGTGCAACCATTGAAATCAATTATGGAAGTCCATCCGTAAGAGGAAGAAAAATTTGGGGAGAATTAGTTCCTTTCAACGATATCTGGCGTGCTGGTGCCAATGAAGCTACCACATTTGAAACCAACAAGGACATTACGATTGAAGGTTCTAAATTGCCAGCAGGTAAATATTCTTTCTTTGTAATTCCAAATGAAAAAGAATGTGTTGTCATTTTTAATAAAGAAGCTAAACAATGGGGAGCTTATAAATATAATCAAAAAAACGATCAGCTTCGTGTAACTGTTAAACCAACAAAATCTAAATCAATGACTGAAAAATTGATTTATGCAATAAATCCAAATAACGTGACTTTAAGTTGGGATTCTTGGAATATTGGTTTTAATGTAAAATAGTTTTGCATAAAGTTTTTTTAAATCATCGCCGTTATGGCGATGATTTTTTTTTATCTAATAAATGCGTTTAGAATTTTAAAATGAGTTTGTATCGTTTACTGAGAATCGCATAAAATTATTTTTTTTAAAACTTTTCGGAAATAAGCGACGTATGATACATCATTCATTTGAAATTTAAATAGATTGAATACTATAATGGTGTAGGTTTTAGAAAACTCTATTTTACATAATATAAATTATAGTTCATTTTTATACTTTGATAAAATCACCTTGTTATGGTGATTTTATAGAATTGACAAACTTATTAGTATTTTTTTAGAAAGACAGATTTACCATTTAAAAAAACTTCAAATTGATTTTTGTCATCATAATAAATGGTTTTATAAACGTCTCCTTTAAAAAGAGAAATTTCTCCATGAGACTTTCCATCAGTTTTCGTTGTGTAATCAAATACCATTCTTTTGTTATAAGGTCCAATTCCTAAATTATAAGAAATAAAATCAGTTCCTTTTAAATCAAATTCTTGCTTAGAATCAATTAATTTTCCATCAGTATAAAAATTTGTTATTTGTTTCGTAAGAGGAATGTCTGGATAAAACTGATTAACTTTTTTAATAAATTCATACTGATCAATACTCACAGGCTCAATTTTGGAAGTAATCGTTTGTGAAAATGAAATTGTGCTTGCAAAAAGAAATAACATGATACATTTTTTCATAATTTTTAATTTTAGTTAATATTCTGAATCTTATTTAAAATATTCATTTATAAATACTTGAATTTAAAAATCTTGTATAAACTTCTAAGGTACGAAATTTTGCTTATGCCTCATCTTTCTTTCTTTTCTCCGGTCTAATAATCATTCGTAATGATTGGTCTTTAGAAAAATAAGCAATCATCCAATGGTAAAAAGTGTTTAATCTATTACGATAACTTATCAAGGACATTAGGTGCACAAATAACCAAATCATCCAAGCCGGAAATCCTTTGAAATGCATTTTTGGTTTTGGTAAATCAACAACCGCTTTCTTTTTCCCTATGATAGCCATAGAGCCTTTGTCATTGTATTTAAATGGTTTAAGTGGTTTATTTTGAACCATTGATTTAAAATTCTCAGCCAAATTTAGCCCTTGCTGAATGGCCACTTGCGCTACTTGCGGATGTCCTCCAGGGAAATTTTCATCACTAAGTTGGATACAGGTATCCCCAATAGCATAGATATTATCCGTAGCATTTACTTTATTGAATGCATCTGTAGCCATTCGTTTGCCTCGACCGTAACTTTCTGCTGGAATTCCTTCAAATTCTTTTGCTGAAACTCCAGCTGCCCAGATTAAATTTTTGGTTTGTATGGTTTTTCCGTCTGCAAAATAAACGATATCGTCTTTATAATCGACCACTCGGGTGTTTAGTTTGACTATTACTCCAAGTTGAGTTATCGCTTCAAGAGTATCTACTTGTGATTCCTTACTCATTGGTGATAATAAGGCATCACCTCCATCAACCAAATAAATATTGCTGACTGATGTTTGAAATTCCGGATATTCTTTGAGCAAAATATTTTTTCGCATTTCAGCAAACATTCCGGAAACTTCTACTCCTGTGGGACCACCTCCAACAATAACAATTGTCAAATGTTTTCTGCGCTCATGAATATCCTTACAAATAGCAGCTTTTTCCAGATTTTTTAATAATGCATTGCGCATCTCAATGGCATCATTGAGTGTTTTCATCGGAATGGCATTTTTCTTGACATTTTCCATTCCAAAATAACTCGTTTCAGCTCCTGTTGCAAAAACTAAATGATCGTAATGCAATTCGCCATTATTGAGGACAATTTTATTCTCCGCAGGAATTACTTTTTGCAATTCTCCCAAGCGAAATTGCAGATTCTTTTTGCCAACAAAAAATTTTCTAAAAGGATAACTGATACTTGAAGGTTCTAAAAAGGCAGTTGCTACCTGATAAATCAGTGGTGGAAAGAAATTATAATTGTTTTTGTCTACAAGGGTTACATGAATGTCTTTTTGGTTTGCTAGTTCTTTGGCTAAATTTATTCCTGCAAAACCTCCACCTATTATTACAATTTCCATATTGTTTTTTTATGATAGTATTAAAAAAATAACATCCATAAATATACGCTATTTATGGATGTTATAAAATTTAGAATATTAAAAAACTTATAAATAATTAGTTCCTTTTTTGCTTTTTAACGGGTTTCTCTAATTCAATTTTGTTTTGCAACAAATAATTAGCCAACAATTTTTCAATCAATTCATCTTTAGTCAGATGATGAAAAATGGTTTTTATTTTTGTCTTCAATTCGGCATCAACATCATGATTTGGTTTGGTTTTGAAGATTTGTTTTGCCCATAAAAGTGTATTATTTTCTTCAATACTCGCTACAGACGGCTTCTTGTATTCAGAAAATTGAATACCCAATTCTCTTTCGAAATCAACAATTTCATTAGCTTCCTCAGGTTGTAAAACAGTCAAAGAAAGTCCTTTGGCACCTGCTCTAGCTGTTCTTCCGCTACGGTGAACATAGACTTCATAAACATCTGGCAAATGGTAATTTACCACATAAGAAATCTCTTTAACATCTATTCCTCTTGCTGCCAAATCTGTCGCTACTAGAATATTGATGTGTCCTTCGCGAAATTGCTCCATGATTCTATCACGGATTCCTTGTGACAAACTTCCGTGTAATGCCCCTGATGAAAATCTATTGATGGCCAGATTTTTGGCTAACTTATTGACAGCTGCTTTGGTTTTACAAAAAATAATGCCACGTTCCCCTTCTTTTGTATTTAGGAAATGCATTAATACATCTAGTTTTTCAATAGGATCTACTACAATATAGTTGTGATCTATCCCTTGATTACCTGCTGTTTCCATGTTTGCGCTTACCTGAACTACATTCTTATTAAGGTAATTTTGGATTAATTGCTTAATGGTTCCTGGCATTGTAGCCGAAAACAAAAAGGTTCTATAGTTTTTAGGAAATTCGGTAATAATTTCGTCTAAAGCATCTTTAAGAATAGCCACCATTTCATCGGCTTCATCGAGAACTAAAAATTTAGTTTCTTTTAAGCTAATTGCTTTGCGTTGTACTAAATCGATCAAACGACCTGGTGTTGCCACTACAATGTGGGTTGGTTCTGTTAATCGTTCTATTTGTGGCTTAATTGGAATTCCTCCACAAATGGCCGCTATAGAAACATCTGGAAGATATTTAGCATAGCTTTCCAGATTATTGAAAATTTGTTGACCCAATTCTCTTGTAGGCACTAGAATTACGGCTTGTACAGCTGCAACTTCAGTGTCTATCAATTGTAATAATGGCAATCCAAAAGCAGCGGTTTTTCCCGTACCTGTCTTGGCAAGTCCCACAATATCTGTGTTATTTGACAAAAGTAACGGAATGGTTTTTTGCTGAATTTCTGTTGGATTTACAATTCCCATTTCGGTAATCGCTTTTAGTATATCTTTTGAAATTCCTAAATCTGAGAATTGTTTTGACATTTTTTCTGTTTTTTTATTTTATAAAATTGTAGAGACGCACAGCAGTGCGTCTCTATTGGATATGCAAAATTATTAATCCAGTTCGTTCATAACTTTCTCTCGGTATTTTTTACCTATCAATAAAAGAAGTCTCTGTTTATAATCATCTAACAGCCATTCTCTATAATTTTTGCTACATTGGCTAAGACATTTTGAGAAGCGCTTAACACGGTCTTCAATATCAGCTTCCAATTCTTTTGAAAGTGCTTTGGCTTCCTGTAATTCTTCAGTATTATCCACACACATCGCGGCATGTTGATCAATTGATTTATCCAAAACCACTTTAGATCTTAAGTTTTGAGCGATTGCTAGTTTGTGTTCTTCATCAACATCAAAAGTAACATCGGCTGTTTTGCTGAATTTTGCGCGTAAATCTGCAGGCATCGAATATTTGAAATGCATTTCAATTTCGTTGTCATCACGTAGATTTTCTAAATAAAATTCGGGCGATTTAAAAATATGCTGCCAGTTTACCGGATCACTCCACAATCCAAAACGAGCGGCATTATTACCCAAATCAATTACCGAAAATTCATCTTTTCCAGGTAATTTTCTAGAACCACGACCAATCATTTGGAAATACAATGTCAATGATTTTGTTGCTCTGTTTAATATAATGGTTTCTACTGTTGGCTCATCAAATCCAGTGGTAAGGATACCTACAGAAGTTAGAATCGCATCTGGAGTGTGCTTAA
Organism: Flavobacterium aestivum; assembly: GCF_026870175.2. Lineage (NCBI taxonomy): Bacteria > Pseudomonadati > Bacteroidota > Flavobacteriia > Flavobacteriales > Flavobacteriaceae > Flavobacterium > Flavobacterium aestivum. The sequence goes on from NZ_CP113977.2 coordinate 3,228,656, forward strand.
ACCAATGCAGGATTTCTTTTCGTTCCTCATTACTACTGGTGTTGTCAAGGTGGCGTATGCCATAGCCTGCTTCCCTGAAAGTTTCATATACATAAAGAGAAGTGTTGATTCCGTTGTTAAAAATCAAGGTTTTCTTGCCCAATGATTTTTCGGTATAGGCATGCAATAATTTTTCCTGCATGGCCATATTGGTATATAAATCATCCGAAGATTTTACGGTGTAATCTCCATTGATTCCTACTTTTAATGATGTTAACCCAACATCGTAGCTATAGGTAATTGCTCTTGCCAAGAAACCGTTTTCTATTAATGAATTAATGGTGTCTCCCACAATTAGTTCATTATAGCTTTGGTGCATTGGTAATTTTATATTGGAGCTTAAAGGCGTAGCTGTTACTCCAAGAATGAATGCATTTTTGAAAGATTTCAATAATTTTCGGAAGGAATTATAATGTGCCTCATCGATAATTACTAAACCAATATTGTCTAAATGCAATTTTTCGTCATTGATACGATTTTTCAAAGTTTCGACCATGGCCACAAAACAAGAATATTCGTTTTGGTCTGGAAGTTCTTTTACTTTACTGTTTATGATTTTATTTTTTACGTCAAAACCTTTTAACATTTTTGAAGTTTGCTTACACAACTCTATACGGTGTGTTAGCACAACAACTTTTTTATTGTGTTGAGATAAATAGCGACGAACGATTTCAGAAAAAATTACTGTTTTTCCTCCGCCGGTTGGCAATTGATATAATAAATGGTGTTGTGGCGGAGCATTATCTATACGCTCAAAAATGGCGTCAATATCTCCTTGTTGGTAAGCGTAAAGTTCTTTTCTGCTTTCAATTTCAATTTCTAAAGTGTCCTGATGCATTATTTTTTATTGGATTTTTGCAAAAATACGCCTAAAAAACAGTTATTCTACTAAAATTTAATTAAAAATTATAGGGCGGATTAAATAATATTAATTTAGAGGATATTACCTACTAATAAAATTGTTCTATAATTCTTTTAAAATCAGGTTCGTTATACCATTTTTGTTCTGAAGCACGATGATGAATCTCTTTGATTCGAGTTTTAAATTCCGCTATTATTCCATTCGAAATAATAAAATTTATTCCCTGTTCAAAGGAATTGAACATACTTTTATAGAATAATTCCTGCTTTATTGTATTCTCTGCAGAAAAAGCTTGAGCAATTTCTATATTATAAAGCATTACATCTGCAATCACAAATGGATCTACTCCCAATTGTATAAAGTGTTTGATGTATTTTTGAGCTACAGAACGTCTCATCTTTGCTTTTTTTCTCTTTCCTGTCGTCTTAACAGGGAAATATTCATTAGAGATTTTGAGCTTACATTCCTGTAACAGTGTTTCTTCTTTTGGATTAAATACAAAATTATAGTACACTTTTACCGGACTGAATTTTTCATACAATTCGAGGATTTGTTCCTCTAATTGTTCTTTATTGAGTTCGTTTAAATATTTTTTTAAATCTCGCTTGCTCATTTTCAAAGTTTAAGAATACAAAAGTAATTTACTTTGGCATTGAATACTGCAATAATCAATGTTATTACTTAATTTTGTTTTTTTATTTTAGGGATTTAGTGTTACAAATGATTTAATTTCTAGTTTAGTACTTAATTCTTTTTATATCACTCTTACCACTTAATAATTAAACACTTAATTTACTCCTTATGCTCAAGATTTTTAAGATTACCGCTATTCTGGAAGGAATTTCTTATTTAGTTTTATTTTCGAATATGCTTTTTATTAAACCAACTCACATTGACTTATACAAAACATTACTGTACCCAATCGGGATGAGTCATGGTGTATTATTTATTGGTTATGTTTTATTGGCTTTTTTATTAAAAAGTGCTCAAAACTGGGATTTTAAAAATTTCAGCTTTATACTAATTGCTTCACTATTGCCGTTTGGTACTTTTTATGTCGAAAAAAAATATTTGTAATTAAGCTGCAAAGATTTCGATTTAGAATTAATCCCAAAATAGTCATAAATACTTGTAAAGCATGAATAAACTCATTCATCTCATTTTTAGTTTCCTCTACCCTATCTTCAGAAATTGGGGTTTGAGCCGAAATTTTTCGACTTATTTGAGTTTATTCTTCAATATAATTGTACTCTGCTTTTTGGCATACGGTATATATATAGTGTCCCGATTTGTATTGGTTACTATAATGGCTGTTGTTGCACAGCGAACGAAAACTAAGTTTGATGATTTGTTGGTAACCAATAAAACGGCCAAATACATTGCTTACTTGGTTCCGTTATTTTTTGTATTCAAGTCAGTTCCAGTAATTTTGGATAAGTTTGAATACTGGGAAGACTTTTTCGGAAAATTAGTTGGTATCTATATCATTCTTTTGCTTTTATGGATCATCCGAACCATTTTTAATTCCTTACGTGACTACCTAAAACTGATTCCCAGATACAGCGACAAACCAATAGATAGCTTTATTCAGGTTATCATGATTGTGCTGTGGATGTTTGGAATTGCTCTGATCATCTCAAAATTATTTGATATTGACCAAAAGGAATTATTAACTATTCTTGGAGCAGTTTCAGCAGTAATAATTTTGATTTTTAGAGATACCATTTTAGGTTTTGTGGCAAGTGTACAAGTAGCAATAAATGACATGGTACGTATAGGCGACTGGATTACAATGGATCGTTACGGTGCCGATGGTGATGTAATCGAAATTAATCTGGCAACCGTAAAAGTTCGAAATTTTGACAATACTACCACAACTATTCCAACCTATAGTTTAAGTTCAGATTCGTTTCAAAACTGGAGAGGAATGCTTAACTCAGACGGTAGACGTATCAAAAGACATATAATCATCAAAGCCAGTAGTATCCGTTTTATGCAAGATCAAGAACTCATAAATTTAAAAAGAATTGATCTTTTGAGCGCTTATATTGATACTCGAAAAGCTGAAGTGGACAATTACAATCGAAATCATAAAATTGATAAAGGCATAGCCATAAATGGTCGAAACTTGACTAATTTAGGTTTATTCCGAAAATATATTACGCAATATCTGCAACAATATCCAGGTTTGAATAAAGATATGCTAATGCTTTGCAGACAATTGCAGCCCACTCCATATGGTGTTCCGCTTGAAGTGTATGCTTTTTCTAAAGACAAACGTTTTGAAAATTATGAATATATTATGTCTGATATATTCGATCATATTTTTGCTTCTGTTCCCTATTTTGATTTAGAAATTTTCGTAATGCCGACAGAAAATATTGTAAAGCCTTAAATTTATGGAAGGAGAAAAGAATTTAGAAAAGTTGCTTAAATCAATGAGACCTTACCACAACGAAGGAGATTATGTTTTTTGTTTGGTAAATGACTTAACCACTTTTGAAAGTAATACTATTGTTATGCTTTTCAGAGAAACTGAAGGTTTTACTGTTATACTCAAAAAAGAATTGGCAGACAGTCTTAAACTGGAATATTCTTTTGTAGCCTCTTGGATTACTCTTACTGTACATTCATCACTTGAAGCAGTTGGATTAACAGCAGCATTTTCTAAAGCTTTATCTCAGGAAGGGATTAGTTGTAATGTTGTGGCGGCATTTTACCATGATCATATTTTTGTAGGCAAAAAAGACACCGATAAGGCTATGGAAATTCTTAATCGCTTTTCAGATACAACAGTTTTATAAATATTTAGTCATTCTACATAAATCTCGTATTTTTAAAAAAAACCATATACAATCTTATAGACTGCATATGGATTTCTTTCAATGATTGTTTGTATAATCTTAGCTACTCAGAACTTAGCGCCTTAGCAACTCATTTCTAACCCATTCTGTTTTTAACATATTCTATTTCGGTTTTCCCGTGAGCTTTTGGTTTACCGTCCTCTCCTAGATTTACCATAGTAGTATTATCAATAGTAATGATTGTTTCGCGAGTCATCATATTTCTGACTTCGCATTTTAACACCAATGAAGTTGTTCCAAATTTTACAACATCAAGACCTATTTCAACAATATCTCCCTGTTTAGCCGAGCTTCTGAAATTAATTTCAGACATGTGTTTGGTTACAATTCTTGGATTTTCTAATTGTATAATGGTATACAGTGCTAATTCTTCGTCAATCCAAGCCAATAATTTCCCTCCAAATAAAGTTCCGTTTGGGTTTAAGTCTTCAGGTTTTACCCATTTTCTAGTATGAAATCGCATATTTTTTTATTTAATAACGCTAATTTAAGACATTGCTAACAGTAAATTTTATATTTTTAAAGAAAAAAGCAAGATGAATCAGAGAGATATTTTTATAAAAGAAATTCGAGGGGAATCATTTGGAAATGTAAACAATCAATCATCCTCAGAAGAGCTATTTCAAAATGAAGTACTCAGACCGATTTTAAAATTACAGAACGATTTATTTATCGCTTCTTTTTTGAATTATATCAGCAAGTACAAAAGAGATTTTTATTCTAAAACTGTCGAAAACAAATTGGCAATTATAGAAAACGCGATTCAAAAAGACATCAAGTTTAGAAATGCCTTAAAAGGAATGATCATCGGGTTGTTTACGACTGATGAATACGCTCTCTATATTCAGAATTCATCCAGTCTCAACAAAAGGATGATGAATCTATTGATAGAAAGATTAAAAAGTCAAGTTCAATTATTTGATATTGAGGCTGAACAAAACGTGAATATCTCAAAATAGATTTCAATAATTGATGCAATTGAATTCTTCAATGTTTTCAACAAATTAGAATATTCTTAGGTTGATTATTTATGATCTATTATTTTGTTTCTCAATTTCATAAATGGTTTTTCAATCGTGAAATTCAATATAAATGCAGCAACAGTACAAGTTACAACACAAATTACAAGCATCAGATTAGCATCTATTTTAAAATCTTCTAAAATCTGATGTGTTATATGAATTATTCCTTTGTGTGTCAAATAGATTGCATACGAAAGTGTTGCTATAAAAGTTGTTACTTTTGAATTCCATTTGAATAAGAAACTTGTTGGACTTACTGCTCCAATAACCATAAATCCATAACCTATTGCAACTACTGGAAAACCAAAAATTGAGGAAGAATAAGATTGACTATCTTCACATAAAAAGTAAGCTCCAGTCAAAACAAGTAAGCTAAGAATTAAAAACTGATTTCCAAATTTTGATATCCTACTCCAAAGTTTTGGCAAAAACTGATAAATTCCAGCAATAGATACACCCACTAAAAGTCCGTCTAAACGGTTATAAGTTGGATAATAAATGTATTTATACCAATACATCCAGCTATATTCATTATTAATTTCCGGCAGATATAAATTATTGAAACTGTAGATTCTAATTGCAAAACCGAATAAAAATAAAACAATGATAAGCCAATAAGCTTTTTTGAACCATTTAGAAAACTGTAATGGAATCAGAATAATTGGCAGGAATAAATAAAAATGCTCTTCAACACAAAGTGACCAAGCATGCGAAAATGTTCCAAAGTCTTTTAGATTAAGTCCTAAATTCTGTGTGAAAGTCAAAAATTTCCAAACTGGAGGCAAAGATTCTTTTTCACGAAAAACTGGGAAACAAAAATATAACCCCACAGTAACCCAAAATGCCGGAATAATTCTAAAAAAGCGTTTCAAAAAGAATAATCTAAATGAAATAGCTTTCCCAAGTTTGATTTGAGCAAAAAGTTGTGAAGAAATTAAAAAACCGCTTAAAACAAAGAATAAATCTACCCCAGTCCAACCAAATTTAGCAAAACCAGGCAACCATTCTGGCTGCCCGCCACTAAGTATGAAATAATGAAATAGAAAAACAAATAAAATTGCTAATGCTCGTAAATGATCTAGTCCATAAAGTTTTTCAGGACTGTTTGTTTTTAATTTTTCTGTCAAAGTTTTTTATTATTGAATTTCGAATCTTACTACACTTTTTTGCAAGTCTATAGACTAACATTTTTTTTATCCCATTAAGCTTAAACTCATTATAAAATTACTTTGCCATTTCATTGCTTAAAACATAATAATCTTTATTCACTTCTACCTTTTCAATTTTAGAAGGGTTTGTAAATTCACTCCACTCCCCTTTTGGATTTAAAGCAACTTCATTTCCGTTTATCACAACTTTTACAGGCATATCAAAACCTGAAACAATATTTGTCCAACGGTATTTCAAAGTACTATCCTGAATGGTATATTCAAATGTTGGAATTCTAACATCTCTCAAATATTGATTGAAAAAGGTATTCAAATCCATACCAACCTGTTGACTCAAATAATCTTCAATTTGTTTTGTAGTTACAGTTTGGTGGTAAAAAGTACTGTTTAAACCTCTCAAGATACTTCTCCATTTTTCATCATTATTTACAATTTGTCTTAGCGTATGTAGCATATTAGCACCCTTAAAGTACATATCGCCAGATCCTTCATTGTTTACATCATAATGCCCAATAATAGGTTTATCATTTTGAATGTTTTTTCGAACTCCTCTAACATATTCAAAACCTGCATCTTTGCCATAGTAATATTCCACAAAAAGGCTTTCGGAATAATTGGTGAAACTCTCGTGAACCCACATATCAGCAATATCTTTGTAAGTGATATTATTGGCAAACCATTCATGTCCTGATTCGTGAACAATAATAAAATCAAACTTTAAGCCCCAACCTGTTCCGCTTAAATCACGCCCCAAATAACCGTTTTGATAACCGTTCCCATAAGTTACTGAACTTTGGTGTTCCATTCCTAAATACGGAGCTTCTACTAATTTATAACCATCTTCATAAAAAGGATAAGGTCCAAACCAATGTTCAAAAGCTTTCAACATTTTTGGTACTTCTTTGAATTGCTCCTTTGCTTTTGCCAAATTATCTTTCAAAACATAGTAACTACAATCTAAATCACCTTTTTCTCCTTTATATTTCTCCGAAAAAGAAACATAATCACCAACATTAATATTTACTCCGTAATTGTTGATCGGATTTTTGACCACCCAAACATAGGTTGTAGTCCCATTTTTTAATGGTATTACATTTTGTAGGCGACCATTAGAAACATCCATTAATTTTCTAGGAACGTTAACGCTAATTTTCATTCCTTCTACTTCATCATACATATGATCTTTGTTTGGCCACCAAACACTGGCACCTAATCCTTGGCAGGAAGAAGCAATAAAATCGTTTCCATTTTTATCTTTTTTCCATGTTAAACCTCCGTCCCATGGTGGTCTAACGGCTACTTTTGGTTTACCTTGATAAAAGACTTTTATTTCTTTTACAGCTCCCATATTTTGGGTAGCCGTTAATGTTATGAAGAAGACATTCCCTTCTCTTTTGTATTTTAATGCAACTCCATTCTGTGTCACCTTGGTAATTTCCATTGGGCTTTGTAGATCAATTTGCATTACATTATAAGGCTTTAAAACTTTATATTGAATGGTATTAGAACCTGTAATTGTGCTATCTGCAGGATTTACTTTTATATCCAAAGAATAGTATTTTACATCCCACCATAATCTTTCTTTGGTAATGCTTCCCCTTAAAGAATCTTGTCGAGTAAAATGGGTGTCCGACTTATTCAGTAATCCTTGTGCCAATAATCCATTGGAGATTAAAAATGAAATCAATAAAAGGTTAAGATGCTTTTTCATGAATTTGATATTTTTTTACCAAAACTACATACTTTTTTTGATTTTTATAACAAAAGAAAGCCCAATGGCAAATATTTTTTGGCATTGGGCTTTGCGAAATAGTATAGTAATTTGTTCTTACTTCTGACGGCTTTTTAAAACATCAACCACATCATTTAGTTGAAATCCTTTAGCTTGTAATAATATCAGGTAATGAAATAATAAATCAGCACTTTCACTCAAAAATAATTCATCATTATCATCTTTGGCTTCAATAACTACTTCTACGGCTTCTTCCCCAACTTTTTGGGCAATTTTATTGATTCCCAATTTAAACAAAGAAGCCACATAACTTTTTTCGGAATCAGCGTTTTCTCTTCTGGTTTTAATGGTGTTTTCCAGATTCGAAATAAAACCATATTCTTGTTTGTTTTCGGTCGCCCAACAAGTATCTGTTCCTTTGTGGCACGTTGGTCCAACTGGTCGTACTTGAATCAACAGTGTGTCGTTGTCACAGTCGTTTTTAATATCAACCAAATTCAAGAAGTTACCACTTTCTTCGCCTTTTGTCCAAAGTCTTTGTTTGGAACGGCTGTAGAAAGTCACTTTTTGTGTATCTATTGTTTTTTGATAAGCCTCAGCATTCATGTACCCTAACATCAAAACGTTTTTAGTTTCACTATCTTGAATGATGGCAGGAATTAAGCCATGTGCACTTTTTGAAAAATCTATATCCATTATTATAATTTAATGATTGAATAATTAAAAGATCGAAAAATCTATTTTCTTTTCTCTATAATCTAACTTCAATATGGTTATTTTTAAGTTCTCTTTTTAATGTCTTGATTTCAATTTCTTTGAAGTGGAATACGCTTGCCGCCAAAGCTGCATCTGCTTTACCATCTATAAAAGCATCAGTGAAATGCTGTATATTTCCAGCTCCTCCAGAAGCAATTATTGGTATGTTAACCAATTGAGATAGTTTTGCCAAAGCTTCATTGGCAAATCCGTTTTTGGTTCCGTCGTTATCCATCGAGGTAAAAAGGATTTCTCCGGCTCCTCTCTCTTCTACTTCTTTTGCCCAATCAAATAAATTCAGTTCAGTTGGTACTTTTCCACCAACTAAATGCACTATCCATTGGCCATCAATTTGCTTGGCATCTATCGCTACTACAACACATTGGCTTCCGAATTTTTGTGCCAAATCGTTTATTAATTGAGGGTTCTTTACCGCCGATGAATTAATAGAAACCTTATCTGCTCCGTTTTGCAACAAAACTTCTACATCTCCTACAGTCGAAATTCCACCTCCTACTGTAAACGGGATATTGATAGTTGAAGCCACTTTTCGAACCAAATCTATCAAGGTTTTTCTACGTTCTTCTGTCGCAGAAATGTCCAGAAAAACCAATTCATCTGCACCTTCATCCGAATAGATTTTTGCCAATTCTACAGGATCTCCAGCATCTCGCAAATCTACGAAATTAACACCTTTCACGGTTCTACCGTTTTTTATGTCTAGGCAGGGTATTATTCTTTTTGTTAACATCTTTTCTTAATGTGTTAATTAGACAATTAGTCAATTAGATAATTGTTTGTTTCGTTTCATAAATTATCTAATTTTCAAATTATCTCATTATCTAATTATAAAATCCTCCAATTGTTTCAACGAAATTCTGCCTTCATAAATAGCCTTTCCTATGATGGTTCCTTCACAGCCTAATTCGGCTAGCTTGGGTAATTCATCAAAAGTGGAAATTCCTCCAGAAGCGATTAATTTTATACCATTGGCTTCTGCTAAAATTTTAGCGTACAAATCAAAACTAGGTCCTTCTAACATTCCGTCTTTGGCTATATCTGTACAAATTACATACTCAATTCCTTTGTTTTGATAGTCCTTGATAAATGGAACCAAGTCTTCATTTGAATCTTCCAACCAACCTGAAACAGCTACTTTTTCGTTGGTAGCATCGGCTCCTAAAATGATTTTATCTGAACCATATTCAGAAATCCATTTTTCAAAAATGGGTCTGTTTTTTACAGCAATACTTCCTCCGGTGATTTGGTTTGCACCACTTTCAAAAGCGATTTTCAAATCAGAATCCGCTTTTAAACCTCCTCCAAAATCAATTTTTAATTTTGTTTTCGTGGCGATTTGTTCCAATATTTTATAATTGACAATTTTGCTAGATTTTGCACCGTCTAAATCTACTAAATGCAAATATTCGATTCCGTGAGCTTCGAATGACTTAGCTACTTCCAACGGATTTTCATTGTATATAATTTTAGTGTTGTAATCGCCTTTCGATAAACGAACACATTTTCCTTCTATAATATCTATTGCGGGGATTATTCTCATGTTTTTAATTTAAATATTTAAAAAATTAAATGATTTAAAGATTTACTGAACTCAATTTTTCAATTTTTCAATTTCAAAAAATTCTCTAAAATCTTCTCTCCAACATCACCACTCTTTTCCGGGTGAAATTGCGTTCCGTAGAAATTATTGTTTTCTAAAGCCGATGAATAGGCAACTTCATAATCAGTCGTTGCAATGGTTTCTTTACAAATAGGAGCATAAAAGCTATGCACCAAATACATGTATTCATTCTCTGCAATTCCTTTGAACAAATCCGATTTTAGATTATAAATGGTATTCCAACCCATTTGAGGGACTTTTACTTTAGGAGAAAACTTAAAGACATCTACATCAAAAATGCCCAAACCTTCTGTATTTCCCTCTTCGGATTTGTTGCACATCAATTGCATACCCAAACATATCCCGAAAACGGGTTGTTTAAGTGTTGGAATCAAAGTATCCAATCCGCTTTGTTTTAGCATTTTCATTGCATAACTAGCCTCCCCTACTCCTGGGAAAATAACTTTGTCAGCTGCTTTTATTTCTTCCGGATCATTACTCAAAACTGCTTTGTATCCCAATCTTTCGATGGCAAACATGATGCTTTGAATGTTTCCTGCTCCGTAGTTTATGATTACTATTTTCATTAGTTTTTGTTTCAGGTTCGTTTTGTTTCAAGTTTCAGGTTCTGTTGCCTGAAACTTGAAACAGTTCTTTAATTTACAGATCAGCATAATGTGCTATCATTTTGTTTACCAATCCATTTTTATCAAAAAACATGATTTCAATTGCCATTTTATTCATAATCGATTTGTAATAAAGTGCCACAGAATTAACTCCAGATGTCACATCAACCAACTCAAAATGTAAGTCTGGAATCTTTGTTAATGCCTTCTCCCAATAGCCTCTCACTTCTTTTTTTCCTTGGAGTGAACCATTATCAATTCCAGCTGCCAATTTTATCATTGGTGTCGTAATTTCAATATCTTCAGAATAATGCTTCATGATATCATCCAAATCATGCGAGTTCCAAGATTCTATCCATTTTTGGGCAAACTTTTTTGCTTCCATGTTTTTTTTGTTTCAAGTTCGTTAAAACTGTCTGATGCTTATAGCGTTTTACAACATTCCTTTTGTTGATGGTAAAATCATTTTCTCCGTATCACGTTTAACTGCTACTTTTATTGCTTTTGCAAAAGCTTTAAAGATAGCTTCAATTTTGTGATGTTCGTTGGTTCCTTCCGCTTTGATATTGATATTGGCTTTGGCTCCATCAGAGAAAGACTTGAAGAAATGATAAAACATTTCTGTTGGCATTTTACCAACCATTTCACGTTTGAATTCGGCTTCCCAAACCAACCAGTTTCTACCTCCAAAATCAATAGCTACTTGAGATAAACAATCGTCCATTGGCAAACAGAAACCGTAACGCTCAATTCCTAATTTATTCCCTAAGGCTTTGGCAAAAACTTCCCCCAAAGCAATAGCTGTATCTTCAATCGTATGGTGTTCGTCAACTTCAAGATCACCTTTTACGGTAATTTCCAAATCCATTTGCCCGTGGCGGGCTATTTGATCCAACATATGGTCAAAGAAGGAAATTCCTGTATCAATTTTGCTTTTTCCAGTTCCGTCTAAGTTTAAGTTGATATAAATGTCAGTTTCGTTTGTTTTTCTCGAAATAGTTGCTGAACGGGCTTCGAGTTTCAAAAACTCATAGATTACTTTCCAATCGGTAGACTGCAAAATGATTACTTCATCTAATTCCTCTTTTTTACTTGAGATTTCAGCTATTCCCAAATCGTCTTCTGATTTCAGAAAAATAGCTTTTGCCCCTAAATTTTTAGCCAATTCCACATCGGTAATTCGATCACCTAAAACAAATGAGTTCGCTAAATCATACTCAGGATTGTCAATGTATTTGGTTAACATTCCCGTTCTTGGCTTACGAGTTGGTGCATTGTCTTCTGGTAAAGAATGATCTATAAAAATATCATCAAAAAGAACTCCTTCATTTTCAAAAGCTCTTAAGATAAAGTTCTGAGTTGGCCAAAAGGTTTCTTCCGGAAAACTGTCGGTTCCTAATCCGTCCTGATTGGTTACCATAACCAATTCGTAATCCATTTCTTTGGCAATTTTTGCCAAATACTGGAATGCTTTTGGATAAAATTCTAATTTTTCTAAACTGTCTAATTGATATCCTTCCGGTTCTAAAACAATGGTTCCGTCACGATCTATAAAAAGTACTTTCTTCATAGGTTATTTTATTCTAAACCTAATAGTGTTCAAAACACTGTTAGGTCTTAGTTATTTAATTTTGTAGAGCTTCTATTAATTTTTTATTTTCTGATTCAGTTCCAATAGTCAAACGCAAAGTATTTTCACATAAAGGTTGAGTGGTTCTATTACGGATTACAATTCCTTTGGCTATCAAATCATCATATCTTTTATTGGCATCATCTACTTTTATCAAGATAAAATTAGCCTCTGTTGGATAGATTTTTTCAACATAATTTACATGAAGTAAAACTTTAAGTAACTCTTCTCTTTGTTCTATTATTAATTTAATTTCAGATTGTATCGCATTGGTATCATCCAATCTTTGTAAAGCTCTTTTCTGAGTTAATTCATTAACATTATAAGGTGGCTTTATCTTATTTAAAATCGAGATTATTTCTGCAGACGCATAACAAATTCCCAATCGAATTCCCGCCAGTCCATATGCTTTTGACAGCGTTTGAGTGATTACCAAATTTGGGTATTGATCCATTTTTTCCAACCAGCTTTCTTTTTCGGAAAAGTCAATATAGGCTTCATCAATCACAACCAAGCCTTTAAACTGTTCCAATAAAGTAGTCACACTTTCTTCAGAAAAAGAATTTCCGGTTGGATTATTAGGCGAACACAAAAAGATCATTTTTGTATTCTCATCAATTGCATTAAATATTTTTTCAATTTGAGGCTGAAAATCAGTTGAAAGCAATACCTCTCTATTTTCTACTGCATTGATATTGGCAAGCACTCCATACATCCCGTAAGTAGGAGGCAATGTGATCACATTATCTACTTTAGGCTCACAAAATGCCCTGAACAATAAATCCAAAACTTCATCACTACCATTTCCTAATAGCATCTGGTTACTATTCACCTTGTGCTGTTTGGCTAAAATACTTTTTACCGATGCTTGTTGTGGATCTGGGTAACGATTTACACCACTGCTAAATGGATTCTCATTGGCATCCAAAAATACCATATCTGCGGTATCAAAATCCTCAAATTCATCTCTGGCTGACGAATATGGTTTTAAAACCTTTACATTATCACGTACTAAATTATTTATATCGAAATTCATTTCGTTCAATCTTTAATTTTTTAAATCTTTCAATCTCAAAGTAACTGCATTTTTGTGGGCTTGTAACCCTTCGGCTTCTGCCATAATTTCAATAGCCGAACCAATATTTTGTATTCCAATTGGAGAGATTTTCTGAAAAGTCATTGCTTTGGTAAAACTATCAAGATTAACTCCACTATAATTTTTGGCATAGCCATTTGTAGGCAAGGTATGATTGGTTCCCGATGCGTAATCTCCCGCACTTTCCGGAGTGTAATTCCCGATGAAAACTGAACCTGCATTGGCGATATTGTCTACATAAAAAGCTTCATCTTTGACACAGATAATGAAATGCTCCGGTCCATATTCATTAATTAATTCTAAAGCTACGGAGTCATTTTCTACATAAATCAATTTTGAATTGGCAATTGCTTTTTCTGCAATTTCTTTTCGTGGTAAAACATTCATTTGTGATTGAATTTCCAATTCTACAGCATCAATCAATGCTTTTGATGTAGAGACTAAAATCACCTGACTATCAGCGCCATGTTCTGCTTGCGATAATAAATCGGAAGCAACAAAAGCTGGGACGGCAGTATCATCTGCAACAATCAGTAATTCTGATGGTCCCGCTGGCATATCGATAGCAACACCAAACTGAGTTGCCAATTGTTTGGCCACGGTTACAAACTGATTTCCTGGTCCAAAGATTTTATACACTTTTGGAATAGTAGCGGTTCCAAAAGTCATACCTGCAATAGCCTGAATACCTCCTACTTTTAATATTTTGGTTACTCCACATAAATTAGCGGCATATAAAATAGCTGGATTTATATTCCCTTGCTTATCCGGTGGCGAACACAATACAATTTCATTGCATCCTGCAAGATTAGCAGGTACTGCAAGCATCAATACTGTCGAAAATAAAGGAGCAGTTCCGCCTGGAATGTACAACCCTATTTTTTGAATTGGTCTTTTTTCTTGCCAACAATTTACACCTTCGATTGTCTCAATAGTAACACGATTTGTTTTTTGCGCAGCGTGAAATTTTTCGATATTCGATTTTGCTAATTGAATGGCTTGCTTTAATTCTTCAGAAATCGATGCGATAGCTGTATCTATTTCGGCTTGTGAAACTTCTAATTGATCTACCGTAACCCCATCAAAAAGTGAAGTGTATTTTGAAACCGCACTATCTCCTTTTGATTGAACTTCTTTAAAAATCCCTTTTACTGTTGCTTCAATATCATCAACTGTTTTGGTAGGTCTTTCTAAAATTGCTGACCAAGTTTCTGGTTTTGGATTGTATATTTTATTCATTTTTTTTTGTGTGCTTTATGCTTTAAGCTGTAGGCTATAAGCTAATTCTTTTTTTGTTTCAGATGACTTAAAGCTTATTGCCTAAAGCCTAAAGCGCGAAGCTTTATTAAAGGACCATTTTCTCGATTGGACATACTAAAATTCCTTCGGCTCCAACATCTTTCAGTTTATCTATTACTTCCCAAAAAGTATCTTTATCTATTACCGAGTGCACACTACTCCATCCTTCCTGTGCCAAAGGCAACACTGTCAAACTTCTCAAAACTGGAAGAATCTCTCCAACTGCTTCAATTTTATCATTAGGTACATTCATCAATATGTATCTAGATTTTCTAGCTCTCAGAACTGATTCTATTCTAAATTTTAATGTATCTATTAATTTTTGATTTGCAGGATCTATCTTTGGAGAAACAGCTAAAACTGCTTCACTTTTTAGAATAACTTCTACTTCTTTCAAGTTGTTTTTAAACAAAGTACTTCCGCTAGATACTATATCTACAATTGCATCAGCAAGACCTATATTTGGAGCAATTTCTACAGAACCCGATATTTGGTGAATATCTACACTAAGTCCAAAAGATTCAAAGTAATCAGTAACAGTATTAGGGTAAGAAGTTGCTATACGTAACCCATCTAAATCTTTGATGGAATTGTATTTTGATGTTTTTGGAACCGCAACTGAAACCCTGCATTTTGAAAATCCTAATTTTTGGGCTACTTCAATTCCTTTTCCTTTTTCAACCAAAAGATTGTCTCCAACGATCGCAGCATCTACAACACCGTCAATCAGGTATTGTGGAATGTCAGAATTTCTAAGGAATAAAACTTCTAAAGGGAAATTAGTTGCTTCAGCTTTTAATTGATCGATTCCATTATCTATGGAAATTCCACAATCTTTTAGAATTTGGATACTTTCTTCGTTTAAGCGTCCTGATTTTTGAATTGCAATTTTTAGTGTACTCATTTTTTTTGTTTTTTTTTAGTTTTAGAATATGCTTGAGTACAAAGAATCGGTAATAAAAAACCCGTTTGATGTACTCAAACGGGTTTTAGAATATTGTGAATTACACGCATACCATTAACACATCGCTTGAGAGCAATTATGAAAATGATGATGATGTAATTGAATTGATAACATAATTTTATAAAATTTGGTAATTCTTTGTTTCTTTTGCAAATATACAGGATAAAATAATTACCATCCTATTTTTATTTTAACGTTACATTACTAATTTGTTAAATAAATTAACCGGTTTTACTTTTTTATATTTTAATACTCCAAAAGCTCTTTCAATTCTTTTTCAAATCGCCCTTTTGGCAAATATTGATTTTCTAAGGCTTTTGTAAAAGGAATTGGAGAATCTAAACTCGCTACACGTTTTACCGGCGCATCTAAGTATTGGAAACAATTTTCCATAATTAATGCCGAAATATCGCTGGCAACACCACCAAACATTGAATCTTCCTGACAAATAATTACTCTTCCTGTTTTCTTAACTGAAGCGTAAATTGCTTCTGTATCTAGAGGCTGCAAGGTTCTTAAATCCAAAACATCGGCTTTAATATCTGGATTTTTATCTAAAGTCTCCAAAGCCCAATGTACTGCTGCTCCAAAAGAAACAATCGTTACATCAGTTCCTTCTCTTAATAGAGCTGCCTTACCTAATGGTAAAGTATAATAGTCCGTAGGAACATCTTGAGACAAGCTTCTGTATAATTGTTTGTGCTCAAAGAATAATACTGGATTTGGATCATTTATAGAAGCATTCAATAAACCTTTGGCATCATATGGGAATGCTGGGTATACCACCTTTAGTCCTGGTGTTTTGGTAAACCAAGCCTCATTGGTTTGTGAGTGAAAAGGTCCTGCTTGAGTTCCTCCGCCGCAAGGCATACGAACCACAACATCAGCTTTTTCTAACCAACGGTAATGTGATTTTGCTAATAAATTGACAATTGGATTAAATCCTGTAGAAACAAAATCAGCAAATTGCATCTCTACTATCGCTTTATATCCATTAATAGACAATCCCATTCCTGCTGAAACTACTGCACTTTCGCAAATAGGTGTATTGCGTACCCGCTCTTTTCCAAATTGCGCTACAAAACCATCAGTTATTTTAAAAGCACCACCATATTCTGCAATGTCCTGTCCCATTATAACTGAGTTTTCATATCGCTCCATTGATTGTCTCAAACTGCTTGAAATGGCATCTATAAAACGAATATTTTCTGTTTTGTCAGAAGGATGTATTGCTTCATGTGTATATGGTTTGTATACATCATTCAATTCTTCCTCATAAGAAGCTACTATTTCAGGCTCTGCATTGGCAATTGCCAAACTTTCTTCTATATCATTTTTTATTTCGGCTCTTACAGCTTCATCATATTCTGAAGTAAGAATTTTGTTTCGAATCAAAAAGTTTCTGTAATTGTCAACCGGATCTTTTGCAGCCCACATATCCATCAACTCTTGCGGAACATATTTCGTACCACTCGCCTCTTCATGACCACGCATTCTAAAAGTTTGAAATTCCAATAAAACCGGACGTGGGTTCTCTATCATAGAAGCTTTCAACTCAGATAATAAATTATATACTTCTAATAAATTATTCCCATCAACAATATGACTTTCTATTCCGTAACCAACACCTTTATCGGCTAAGTTTTCGCAACGATATTGCTCATTTGTAGGTGTAGATAATCCGTAACCATTATTTTCAATGACAAACATAACCGGCAATTCCCAAACGGCAGCAATATTCAAAGCTTCATGAAAATCACCCTCACTAGTTGCTCCTTCTCCCGTAAAAACAGCTGTTACTTTTCCGTTCTTTTTTAATTTATTAGCTAGAGCTATTCCATCTGCAACCCCCATTTGTGGGCCTAGATGTGAAATCATTCCAATAATTTTATATTGTTGTGTTCCAAAATGAAAACTTCTATCTCTACCTTTGGTAAATCCATTGGCTTTACCTTGCCATTGTGAAAATAAACGATACAAAGGAATATCTCTTCCTGTAAAAACGCCTAAATTTCTATGCATCGGCAAAATGTATTCGTCTTGATCTAAAACGGCTGTTACACCAACAGAAATGGCTTCTTGTCCGATTCCTGAAAACCATTTAGACACTTTTCCCTGACGAATAAGGATAAGCATTTTTTCCTCTATCAATCTTGGTTTGAGTATTCTTTTGTATAAATCTAATAATTTCTCGTCGGAAAGGTTTTTTCTATCAAAATTCATTTTTTCGTTTTTGTTGTGTGGTTCAAAGATAAAAAAATATAACAGTTTTAGATTTTTTTGTTATATTTTTTTGATTTATTCATAATTTATAAAATGACTAGTTAAAATTATTCTATACCTTTGTGGCAAGAAGCTTTAAAAAGTTTCGAAAGTATTAAATATAGACGTACTATGCAAAACATTCCTAGTGTTAACTTGCGTGATTTCCTTTCGGACGACCCGAAACGTAAACAAAAATTTGTAAATGAAATCGGAAGTGCTTTTGAAGACATTGGCTTCGTAGCGCTCAAAGGGCATTTTTTAAACGATCAATTGGTTGATGAATTGTATGGAGAAATTAGAAATTTCTTTGCATTACCATTAGAAACCAAAAGCGGATATGAAATTCCGGGAATTGGCGGCCAAAGAGGTTATGTTTCTTTTGGAAAAGAACATGCCAAAGGCAGAAAAGAAGGTGATTTGAAAGAATTTTGGCATTTTGGTCAGTATGTGGACAAAGATTCCAAATACGCTTCAGAATACCCAGAAAATGTTGAAGTTAAAGAATTACCTCGTTTTAATGCTGTAGGTAAAGAGGCTTATCAAATGTTGGAAAAAACAGGAGTTTATGTCTTAAGAGCTTTGGCTTTACACCTTGGTTTGGATGAGTTTTATTTTGATGAATATGCCAAAGACGGAAATTCAATTTTAAGACCTATTCATTACCCTCCTATTACATCTGAACCTGCCAATGCCATTCGTGCAGCGGCTCATGGAGACATCAACTTAATTACTTTGTTGATGGGAGCTCAAGGTAAAGGATTACAAGTTCAGAATCATGATGGTGAATGGATTGATGCTATTGCAGAACCAGATGAATTGGTAATAAATGTGGGAGATATGTTGTCTCGTCATACCAATAACAAACTGAAATCTACGATTCATCAAGTAGTAAATCCACCAAGGGAATTATGGGGAACTTCTCGTTATTCTATCCCGTTTTTTATGCACCCGGTTAGCGACATGAAATTGAATTGTTTAGCCAACTGTATCGATGCCGAAAATCCTAAAAAATACGAGGATATAACTGCAGGAGACTTTCTATACGAACGTTTAGTAGACTTAGGTTTAATTAAAAAGTAAGAAATAAAATTCCAAAGCTAAAATTCCAAATTCCAATGACACACTTTTGGGATTTGGAATTTGGTTTTTATAAATAAAAAAGAGATGGATTTACATGACCAATTAAAGAACCTTTTTCCGGATCACGAAATGTCTCCAGAAGAAGAAATTGAAAAAGAAGCTCATGAATTATACGTTCAAAAAGAACCTATGATTTGCAAATTCGAAAAAAGAAAAGGTAAAGCAACCACTATAATTGAAGGTTACGAAGGAACTGATGAGGATTTTAAAATTCTAGCCAAAGAAATCAAAACAAAATTAAGCGTTGGCGGTAGTTTTAAAGATGCTTCGATTATCATACAAGGGGATTATCGTGACAAAATAATGACAATTTTAAAAGAAAAAGGATTCAAAGTGAAGCGAGTTGGCGGATAGAAAAAATTTATAGTTTATGACTTATTGTTTAAAGGTTAAAATTAGTTTTTAAAACCTAATCCTTTAAACTCTTAAACGTCAAAGCTTTTAAACCTTAAACTGTTTTAAACTCTTAAACCTTTAAACATTTCAAAATGGTAATACAACAATCTGAATTAATACTCAATCCTGACGGAAGTGTCTATCATCTTAATTTAAAACCAGAGCATATTGCTCATGATATTATTTTTGTAGGTGATCAAGATCGAGTAGAAAAAATAACCAAACACTTTGATACCATTGAATTTTCTACCCAGAAAAGAGAATTCAAAACCCAAACAGGAACCTATAAAGGAAAACGCCTAACCGTGATGTCTACCGGAATTGGTCCTGACAATATTGACATTGTAATTAATGAGCTCGATGCTCTTGTCAACATTGATTTAGAAACCAGAAAACCAAAAGAAGAACTTACTTCTTTAAACATTGTCCGAATAGGTACTTCAGGCTCTCTGCATACTGATATCCCTGTGGATAGTTTTGTGTTGTCAAAATTTGGATTAAGTCTTGATAATATGCTCCGTTCCTATTTGATCTCTGAGGTTTCAAATACTGAAATCGAAAATGCATTTATTCAGCACACCAATTGGGATTTACAAAAAGGAAGACCTAGTGTTGTTTCTTGTTCTTCTGCATTAGAAAAAATAATCGAAAGCGATAAAATGCACAAAGGAATTACAGCTACTGCTGGAGGTTTTTACGGACCTCAAGGAAGAATTTTACGTTTGAATATTCAAGATAACAACTTGAATTCTAAAATGGATAATTTCCTTTTTGAAAACAATAGAATTACCAACCTCGAAATGGAAACTGCTGCTATTTATGGACTTTCAGCACTTTTAGGACATAATGCGCTTTCGCTAAATGCAATTATTGCGAATCGCGCTTCGGGGACTTTTAGCCAAGATCCATATAAAGCGGTTGATGAATTGATTTCATATACTTTAAATAAACTTTCAAATAGTATCTAAATGCAAAATGTAATTTTAAAATTCGAGCAGCTACTTAACGAAAATGCTATTTATTTTCCAACTATTGACAATGCGGTTTTAGAAGTAAAAAAACCTGGTAAATGGTCTAAAAAAGAAATCTTAGGACACTTAGTAGATTCGGCAATTCATAATTTAGTTCGTTTTACAGAAATAAATTATCTGGAGAAACCTTATCACCACAGACCATATAGCCAGATTGATTTAGTTAATTTGAACCAATATCAAACGATGGATATTAACGAATTGGTACAGCTTTGGCTTTCATTAAACAAGCAAATTATTAGAATTTTCAAAAATGTTAATGAAAAAGCACTCGATTATAAAATTATCATGATTGATCAATCGGTAATTGATTTAAAATTTCTAATGACCGATTATGTTGAGCATTTAGAATATCATATAAATCAAATTAAATCTTAACCATGTTTTTAAGAGTTGCCAGACATACCAATAATTTAGAAAAAATAGAAACTTTCTATGTAAATATTCTAGGTTTTGAACGTCTGGGCGGCTTTCAAAACCATGATAATTATAATGGCGTTTTTATTGGAAAGTCTGGTTTAGATTGGCATTTTGAATTTACTGAATCAAATGATAATGTCAATCATCACCCTGATGAAGATGATATTATAGCCCTATATCCAACTACTGTTTTAGAATACAACAACCTGTTAGAAAACATTTCAAGAAATAATATCTCAATAATCACTTCAAAAAATCCGTATTGGAATCAGAACGGAAAAATGTTTCTTGATCCAGATGGCTATCGAATTGTTATTTCGCCTCTAAGAGCAAAAAACATAATTGCAAAAAATCAATCATCTAAATCAAATAAATCAATGAATATACTTTTAGAAACAGAACGCCTTATTTTAAGAGAAATATTGCCTACTGATGAAATGGCTATATATCGTTTAGACAGTAATCCTAATGTGCACAGATTTTTGGGAAACAACCCAATTACAACAATGGAAGAAAGTCGCAAATACATAGATCACATAAGAAATCAATATACACAAAATGGCATTGGGAGATTTGCAGTGGTTTTAAAAGAAACTAATGAAATGATCGGCTGGTCAGGAATAAAATTTATTACCGAGCCAGAAAACAACCATGTCAATTTTTATGAAATTGGTTATCGATTCATTGAAGAACATTGGGGCAAAGGATACGCTTATGAATCTGCTAAAGCTTGGCTTGACTACGGATTCAACGAAATGAAGATTCAAAAAATGTATGCGTCTGCCAATAAAGAAAACGTGGGTTCTATAAAAATTCTTAAAAAAATCGGAATGCAACAAGTTTCTGAATTTGATTGGAATGGCATTCCTTGCTATTGGTTTGAGCTGGAAAACAAATAGATGACTCTTAAAACATAGGCAAAAAAGGATAAAATTTAACGTAATCTGAGGCAAATTTTCTATTGAATTTGGATTACCATAATTATTAGATAAGAGTTACATTTGCATTTTGAAAAATACTACTATGAAAATAATTCTTACTGGAGCTACTGGGGTTTTGGGATCGCATGTTATGTATGAAATTCTGGAGCTTTTTATAAAAAACAATAATAATGATGACAAGCTTTATATCATTGCCAGAAACAAAGGGAATAACACGGCTCTAGATCGAGTAAATGAATTATTGTCGAGTACTTACACTCCAAACCTGCTTAAAGCAAAAGGATTAAAGAAGCTTCACGAATATCTGGAAATTATTGATGTTGATTTAGCTTCTATAAAAGATACTTTTTCAGAAAAAATAAAAGGAGCTTATTTCATACATTCTGCCGGATACGTTAATCTATCTACAGATGAAGACTTAAAAGAGAAAATTTTTGATGAGAATGCCAAAATAACAAAAGCGTTATTTACAATTTTTCATCCCTTTATAAAAAAGTTCATTTACATAGGTACCGCTTTTTCATCAGGAATTCGAAAGGGTCTAATCGATAATGATTTTCATAATTTAGATTTTACCCCTGAGCATCGCAATGCTTATGAAGACGCTAAATTTCATTCGGAAAACTTTATAGCTCAAGAATGTAAAAAATTAGGATTACCATTTCAAATTTTGCGCCCAAGTGTTATTGGCGGAAAAATGTTAGGAAATGAAAATAATTATTTCATTCCAAAATACATGGTTTTTTATCTTTTGGCCAAATTTTTTCACTTTACTTCACAACGCAAAGGCGAACAAGAGAATGTACGTTTTATAATCAATGAAGAAACAGGCTTAAACATTATACCTGTTGATTATGTGGCAAAAGTAATTGTAAATACTTTTGAAAGAAACGATATCGAACAGCTTAATATTGTAAACAACAAAAGCTTTAATATTGTAAAAGGCTTGCAATTAATCATGAAAGAGGTTGGCTATACCAATTTTACTTTAATACAAAACACCTTAGATTTTAAGTATAAAAACACCATCGAGAAATTGTATTATGAAAGTATCGGAAAGCATCTAAAACCTTATTTTATTACAAATGCCAACGAATACGATACCACATTGTTGAATACAATTCTTGAAATTCCGAAATTAGACCATGAAGCATTTACGAATATGATTCGCTATGCGATTTTAAATAATTTCAAAGACATTAATGTATAGTTACAACTGAGTTTCTAAGAATCCAGATTCTTAGAAACTCAGCATACTAGTATCATAAAATTGTTAAACAATATCTTAAATCAATAATTTGAGCTAGAAAGTATAAATAAAAAAAAGTACTTTTACGAAAAGCAATAGATCCCTACTTTTGGGTATTATGATACAACCTAACAAAACTAATTTTCAAGCCCTAAAAACCAAGTTTCAGTTGAAAAAACCTTGGGATAGTGTTGTTATTTTAGTTTTAAGTGTCTTAATCACCATTCCGCTTTTTATAATATTCCACGAAAATTTAATAAATCCCAATTGGTATTTTAATTGTGATAGAATTGTACTTTTTATAGTCCTTTTAGCTGTAATTCATTACACTTTGTATTCCTTGCGAACGATCATTATCATTTGTATCGTTCTGTATCTTTTAGTATTGATTTATAGCAGTTTATTCGGTAATTTCAACTTCAACAGTGTTTTTGATGATTACAATTCTATGTTATACTCCATGAACAACAACCCGTATCCACAAGATATTATTATTGCCAAGTTATTGCCTTTCCCTAATAAATCGCAAATTATAAAAGCCATAGAATACGAAAATCCTAAGGTTAGAAATTTTGCTGTTTATGCTACAACAAAGCATTTTAAAAACATTAGAGGTTATTCTGAATACAGAAATATAATCCAATGTTTTGCCGTATTCAAAGAGGTAAATAGCCGTTGGAATTACGTTAATGACCCCAAAGATCACGACTACATCGCAACTGCATCCGAATCTCTACTGTATTTTTCAGGAGATTGTGACGATCATTCCATATTGATGGCTGCAACTATCAAATCTATTGGAGGAACTCCTCGTCTCATTCATACCAAAGGTCATATATATCCAGAAATTTGGATAGGCTCTATGAAAGATCTGGAAAAAGTGAATTACCTGATAAAAAATATTCTATTTGCTCAAGAAAGTTATAAAAAACAGCTTAATTACCACATCGATGAACGTGGCCAAGTTTGGCTAAACCTTGATTACACGGCAAAATATCCTGGTGGACCATTTTTATCCGAGGAAATACTGGGAGCTTTAACTCTTGATTAAAATAAAAATAATTAGAAGCTAGTTTATTTTAGCCCCAATATTTTTCATCAAGAATTACAACCAATTTATGATTTGCAAATTATGGCTTTTTAAATATTCATTAGCTTGACTAAAATGTCTATTTCCAAACCATTTTCCTTGATTAGCACTCATAGGCGAAGGATGGCCAGATTCTAAAACCAAGTGTTTAGTACGATCTATTTTAGCCCCTTTTTTTTGTGCAAAACTCCCCCAAAGCAAGAAAACCACATTTTCCTTTTCCTCTGATATTTTTTTAATAACGGCATCCGTAAAAACATTCCATTTGAGGTGTTTGTGACTATTTGGACTATCTTTTCTCACAGTTAATGATGCATTGAGCAGTAAAACACCTTGTTTTGCCCAAGATTCCAAGTTTCCTGAACTTGGCAAGAAAATAGAATCAAGATCAGTAGTTAATTCCCTAAAAATATTGCGTAACGATGGCGGAATTTTAACCGAATCATTAACCGAAAAAGATAAACCATTAGCCTCACCTTCTCCATGATAAGGATCCTGACCAATGATTACAATTTTTAGATTCTCTAAAGAACAGTTATTAAAAGCTGAAAAAATTAAATCTTTTGGAGGAAAACAAGTAGAGTTTTGATATTCCTGATCAACTTCCTGAATCAAATCCTGAAAATAAGATTTTTCAATTTCATCAGATAATAAGGTTTGCCAAGAAGGAATTAAATCGATTTGCATATTCAAAAATTATTCAACAAAGATACAGGAAGTTTTGTACGTGATTTGTAAAACAATCCAACAAAAAAACTACAATTTTACGATGAATTGTTCACTTTTCCTGTTTTATCAATCTCATAAAAATAACCCTATGTTTCTTTCTCAAATAACCTTATTTTTGTATCGTAAAATCAAATTATTAAATGATCTCCATTACCGAAAAAACATTACAAGATTTACAATTTCCCACGGTACTCGAAACGATTTCTGATATCTGTAATACCGACATAGGAAAGCAAAAAGCTTTAGAAATAACCCCTTTTAGAGACAAAGAGTCTTTGATGAGCGCATTATTGCAGACATCAGAGTATGTTTCCTCTTTTCAAAATAACAATGCAATTCCTAATCATGGCTTTGATGCCATTACAAACGAGATTAAATTTTTAGCCATCGAAGACAGCTTTCTGGAGGTAGGAGGTTTCAGGAAAATTGCCACAATATCAGAAACGACCAATGTTCTTTTGGCTTTTTTAAATAAATTCAACGACTACTACCCTAGCCTTTGTGCCAAAAGTTCTGGAATTCAGCTAACCAAAGAAATCGTTACGCTTGTTGATGCGGTTGTAGATAAATATGGAGAGATAAAAGACAATGCTTCTCCCCGACTTTTGGAAATACGCCGAGAAATGAATTTGGTTCGAGGAAAAGTGAATCAAAGTTTTGGTTCAGCCTTGACACAATACAACAGTTTGGGATATCTGGACGATATCAAAGAAAGTTTTGTGCAAAACCGTCGTGTTTTGGCAGTATTAGCCATGTACAGACGAAAAGTAAAAGGCTCTATTTTGGGAAGTTCCAAAACCGGAAGTATTGCCTACATAGAACCCGAAAACACACTGAAATATTCTCGTGAACTCAGCAATCTGGAATATGAGGAAAAAGAGGAAATCACAAAGATTCTAAAACAATTAACGAATGCCATTCGTCCGTTTTTACCTT
The DNA here is from genome assembly GCF_026870175.2 of Flavobacterium aestivum. NCBI lineage: Bacteria > Pseudomonadati > Bacteroidota > Flavobacteriia > Flavobacteriales > Flavobacteriaceae > Flavobacterium > Flavobacterium aestivum. The sequence continues at coordinate 3,254,533 of NZ_CP113977.2, forward strand.
TATTGATCCAGTATCAAGATTTCCTGAGTGATATAGACGTAATTGCTGCCAAGGCGAAATATGCCAATAGAATCAACGGAATTTTGCCAACAATTACTGAGGAACGCCGTCTATATTTCAGAGACGCCTTCCATCCTATTTTATACTTGACTAATAAACAAAAGAAAGAAGTCACACATCCGCAAACAATCGAATTGAGTCAGGAAAACAGAATAATTGTTATTTCTGGTCCTAATGCAGGAGGTAAAACCATTTCCATGAAAACCGTTGGTTTATTACAATTGATGTTGCAATCTGGAATGCTAATACCAGTTCATGAACGTAGCGAAACATTTTTATTCGACCGTATTCTTACAGATATTGGAGACAACCAATCAATTGAAAATCACCTAAGTACATATAGTTACCGATTAAAGAACATGAACTACTTCTTGAAGAAGTGTAACAGGAGAACAATGTTCTTAATCGATGAATTTGGTACTGGATCTGACCCTGAATTAGGAGGTGCTTTGGCCGAAATTTTCTTAGAAGAATTCTATCACCGTGAAGCTTTCGGATTGATCACAACTCATTACTCGAATCTAAAAATTCTTGCCAACGAATTGCCTTGCGCCACGAATGCCAACATGCTATTTGACGAAAAATCATTAGAGCCTATGTATAAATTGGTTTTAGGACAGGCAGGAAGTTCTTTTACTTTTGAAGTAGCTTTAAAAAACGGAATTCCTTTTAGTCTAATCAACCGTGCCAAGAAAAAAATTGAGATTGGGAAAGTTCGTTTTGACAAAACCATAGCCAATCTACAGAAAGAGCGCTCTAAATTGGAAAAAACTTCCATAAATTTAAAGGAAGAAGAAACCAAAGCGCGTGAAGAAGGCAAAAAAATGGAAGACATCAATGTAAAAATCAAGCAAAAATTGGAAAGCTATCAAGAACTCTATGACAGCAACCAAAAAACAATTTATATTGGTCAAAAAATAGAAGACATTGCCGAAAAATATTTCAACAATAAAAACAAAAAAACTCTCATTGGCGAATTTTTGAAAATCGTTGAAATAGAAAATTCCAAACGCAAAAAAGCCACTCCAAAAGAGGCTAAAGCAATTATTCAAAAGAAGAAGGAAGTTATTGAGGAGGTTTCAGTTGTAGTTGAAGAAATCCGAAAGGAAAAGAAAGAAAAGAAACTAAAACCTGTTGTTGTAAAGCCAAAAGCTATTTTAAAAGTGGGTGACCGCGTACGAATGTTAGACGGAAAATCAGTAGGAAGTATTGATAAAATAGAAAAAAATAAAGCAGTCGTAAATTATGGTCTGTTTACCTCCAAAGTAAGTCTAGACGACTTGGAATTGGTAGAAGCTGTTAAAAAGTAATTTCTTAAACCCTATAAGGGTCATTGCGAGGAACGAAGCAAACTCACTTAGTATGTCCGTCTCAATAATCTATAAAGTCTTCTCATGCTAGTGAGTTTGCTTCGTTCCTCGCAAAGACATACCAAAAAACTTAGATATGCAAAATCTCCCTCAAAATAAAAAAATAATCCTCTTTGATGGTGTTTGCAATCTATGTAATTCTGCTGTGCAATTTATTATCAAGCACGACAAAAATGATGTTTTCCGGTTTGTGGCTTTACAGTCAGAATTGGGTCAAGAAATCCTCACCTATATAGGCATTGATTCAAAAAATATTGACAGTATTGTTTTGTACGAACCTAGAGTTGCTTACTATTACAAATCAGATGCTGCATTACAAATTTCAAAAAGCTTAAACGGATTATTTTCGCTTGGAATTATTTTTAAAATTATTCCAACTGGAATCAGAAACAGACTTTACGATTACATTGCCAAAAATCGTTACAAATGGTATGGCAAGAAAGAAAGTTGCATGATACCATCACCCGAGTTAAAAATAAAATTTTTAGAATAATTTGAGTTACATGATAAATATCATTTATTGTGTAAACCCATTATATTAATTTTGACATATCTTAAAAAGTTATTTTTTTTTGAGAATTTTATCGCTTTACTATTATGGAAATGTTTTCATTATTATTTAATGTAAATTATTTTAAAATTTGGTAATTATTGGTTTAATTGGGTTAGTGTCAAGAGCGATTAATTCTCTTTAAAAAAAATTAAGATGCATAAAAAAAGAGGATGACTTTCTGTGGTCATCCTCTTTTCTATTTTAAAACTCTATAAAAGCTTAGCCTCTAATTAATTTTCTGTATTTCAAACGTTTTGGAGTTAAATCACCACCTAAACGTTTCTTCTTGTTCTCTTCATAATCAGAGAAACCACCTTCAAAATAATACACTTCAGAATCTCCTTCAAAAGCTAGAATGTGCGTACAAATTCTATCTAAGAACCATCTGTCGTGCGAAATAACTACAGCACAACCTGCAAAATTCTCTAAACCTTCCTCTAATGCACGAAGCGTATTTACATCCAAATCATTGGTAGGCTCATCCAGCAATAGTACGTTTCCTTCTTCTTTCAAGGTCATTGCTAAGTGTAAACGGTTACGTTCTCCACCAGAAAGCATTGACACTTTCTTGTTTTGTTCGCCACCACCAAAATTAAAACGTGATAAATAAGCTCTTGAGTTAACTTGCTTTCCACCCATCATAATCAATTCCTGACCGTCAGCAAAGTTTTCCCAAATAGTTTTATTAGGATCAATATTAGAATGCGATTGATCTACATAAGCGATTTTTACAGTTTCACCAACAGAAAATTCTCCGCTATCTGTTTGTTGTTCTCCCATAATCATCTTGAAAATGGTAGATTTACCAGCACCGTTTGGCCCAATAATTCCAACAATTCCTGCCTGTGGCAAAGTGAAGTTTAGGTTATCATACAGTAATTTATCACCAAAAGCTTTGGCTACATTTTTAGCTTCAATAACATTGGTTCCCAAACGTGGGCCATTTGGAATATAGATTTCCAAGTTTTCGTCCAATTGTTTTTGGTCTTCATTCAAAAGTTTATCGTAATTCTGTAAACGAGCTTTTTGTTTTGTCTGACGACCTTTTGCACCTTGACGAACCCATTCTAACTCACGTTCTAATGTTTTTCTGCGTTTAGAAGCTACTTTTTCTTCTTGTGCCATACGGTTCGATTTTTGGTCTAACCAAGAAGAATAATTTCCTTTCCAAGGAATACCCTCACCTCTATCTAATTCTAAGATCCAACCTGCAACATTATCCAAGAAGTATCTATCGTGTGTTACAGCAATTACAGTTCCTGAGTATTGGGCTAAATGTTGTTCCAACCAAAGAACACTTTCTGCATCCAAGTGGTTGGTAGGCTCATCCAAAAGCAAAACATCCGGTTGTTGCAACAACAAACGACATAAAGCAACACGACGACGCTCACCACCTGAAAGATGCTTAATAGGTGTATCCCCTTCTGGAGTACGCAATGCATCCATTGCGATTTCTAACTTAGTATCGATTTCCCAAGCACCAAGAGCATCAATTTTGTCTTGTAATACAGCTTGACGATCCATAAGCTTGTCCATTTTATCCTGATCTTCATAGTTTTCCGGAAGACCAAATAAATCGTTAATCTTATTGTATTCTTCAAGAACAGCCATCGTTTCAGCAACACCTTCGCGAACAATTTCGATAACAGTTTTTGAATCATCAAGAATAGGCTCTTGCTCTAAATAACCTACAGAGTAACCAGGCTGAAAAACAACATCTCCTTGATAGTTTTTATCAACTCCGGCAATAATCTTCAATAAAGAAGATTTTCCAGAACCATTTAAACCTAAAATACCAATTTTTGCTCCATAAAAGAAACTCAAATAGATGTTTTTAAGAACAGGTTTGTCTGCTCCTTGATAGGTTTTACTCAATTTTTGCATTGAGAAAATTACTTTCTTATCGTCTGACATTTTTTATATTTTTATTGTTTTATTTTTTTTTAAATTGTTCAATGACTTGTATTTAGAACGATATTATTTATCTGAATCCTAAATTAACTAAATTTTCTAATACTAAAGTCTTCCTTTTAATGCGTTAAATACCCAAGCATTAGCCAAAAATCCAATTCCAACAGCAGCAAATCCCCAACCCGCTACATCATCATATCTAAAAGCGCCTAATGATATGAGCAACAATCCCATGAGTACCATTATTAAAGTTGCCCATCCTAAAATGGTGTTTTTATTCATTCCCATATATTGTAGTATTTGTTTTTTTAGAAGCTACAAATATCGGCATTTTAAAACTTTAATTAAAAATTTTATATAGCATTTCTCGTAACAAATCGGCTTGTGATAAGCTATTGGCACCAACTCCCTTGCTCTTTACATCTGTATCTCTTAAAGAAGCTACAATCTGGCTCACTTTTTTCATAGGGTAGTTTTTTATAGCTACATCGTAATCTTTTAGAAAAAAAGGATTCACTCCTAAAACAGAGGCCACATTTTTTGGATTTTTATCTTTCAAACCATGGTATTTTAATAACTGAATAAAAAAGCCAAAAACCAAACCCGTAGTCATTACCAATGGATTATCTTTTGGATTTTGCGCAAAATTCTCAGCGATTTTATACGCTTTTAGTTGGTCGCGTTCACCAATGGCTTTTCTTAATTCGAATACATTATAGTCCTTACTGAATCCTATATTCTCTTCGATATCTTTGGCTGAAATAGTACTTCCCGCAGGTAAGATGATTTGCAGTTTTTCAAGTTCATTATTGATTTTACTTAAGTCTGTTCCCAAAAACTCTACCAACATAGCAGAAGCTTTAGGTTCTATAGCGTATTTTTTTCCGGATAATACACGCTTAATCCAGTCCCCTACTTGATTTTCATACAATTTTTTACTTTCATAAACCACACCATTTTTAGCCAAAAGCTTAGTAACTTTTTTTCTTTTGTCTAATGTTTTGTATTTATAACAAAAAACCAAAACCGTTGTTAGCATTGGATTTTCTACATAACTTTCAATCTTGTCAATTGTTCTCGATAAATCTTGCGCTTCCTTGACAATAACCACCTGACGATCGGCCATCATGGGATAACGCTTGGCTGTAGAAACCACATCTTCTATAGAAACATCTCTACCATATAAAACGGTTTGATTAAACCCTTTTTCATCTTCCGATAAAACATTTTCTTCTATATATTCAGATAACTTGTCAATGTAATATGGCTCTTCTCCCATCAAAAAGTAAATAGGTTTGATGTTTCCGCCTTTTATATCATTCACAATTTTTACAACTTCATCCATTCATTATTTTGTTTCAGGTTTCAGGTTTCAGATTTTCATTTCAACAACTTGAAACTTTAAACTTAAAACCTACAAACTATTTTATATTTTTGCTACATGCAAAAACTCAATTTTCCTTCTTATATTTTTCGATTCAAAAATAACGAAAATAAAGTATCTATTTTTGATGCCATCAGGAAAAAATTCATCATTCTCACACCTGAAGAATGGGTTCGCCAGCACGTGGTGAGTTATTTAATCGAAGAAAAAAAATACCCTAAATCTTTAATCAATGTCGAAAAAGTTTTAAAAGTCAACGGCTTAAGAAAGCGATATGATATCGTAGTTTTCAATACAGATGGAACAATTTTCATATTAATAGAATGCAAAGCCCCTGAAGTTAAAATTTCTCAAGCCACATTCGATCAGATTGCAAGATATAATATGACACTGGAAGCCGAATTTTTGATGGTAACCAATGGACTTAATCATTATTTTTGTCTCATGGATTTTGAGAATGAAAGATATGAATTTTTGAGAGAGCTTCCAGATTACAATGAAAAGAAAGCAGAAAACAAAGTGTAAAAAAAGAATTATATAAAATTAAATATTTAAAGACCTTTAAATATTAATTTCAAATTCATTAAATAAAACAAATCTACTTGGAAAAAATAGCCGTTGTTATACTAAATTGGAATGGAGTGAAATTATTAGAACAATTTTTGCCTTCCGTAATTCAATTTTCTCCAGAAGCCGATGTATATGTTGCTGACAATGCTTCTACAGATGAATCGGTAACTTACATAAAAAATAATTTCCCTACTGTCAAAATAGTACAAAACAAAACCAACCAAGGCTTTGCTGGAGGCTATAATGAAGCACTTCAACACATTGATACAGAGATTTATGCTTTAGTGAATTCAGACATAGAAGTAACAGAAAATTGGCTAAAACCAATACTAGAAACATTTAGCACTGAACCAAAAACAGCTATAATCCAACCTAAAATATTAGACTTTAAGCGAAAAGAATACTTTGAATACGCAGGTGCTGGTGGTGGATTCATTGATCAATTTGGATACCCATACTGTCGCGGGCGGATTTTTGATACTCTAGAAAAAGACAATGGACAGTATAATGATGAAAAGGAAATCTTCTGGGCATCTGGAGCTTGCTTCTTTATTCGTAGTGCCGTTTATAAAGATTTGAAAGGTTTTGATCAAGATTTTTTTGCACATCAGGAAGAAATTGATTTATGTTGGCGAGCAATTAACAAAGGACATGTAATAAAATACACCTCAGAATCAATTGTTTACCATGTAGGTGGTGCAACTTTACAACAAGCTAATCCTCAAAAAACATACCTTAATTTCCGCAATTCTTTGCTAATGTTAACCAAAAATTTGCCACAAAACACCCTCTATCAAGTACTTATAATTAGATTATTGTTGGATGGTGTTGCAGGTGTTAAATACGTATTTGGAGGTCAATTTAAACATTGTTGGGCTATTATTAGAGCACATTTCTCTTTTTACAGCTTATTTTTAAGAAATTATAAAAAAAGAGAAAAAAATCAAGTTGAGAAATACTTTAAAGCGAAAAGCATCGTTTATGATTACTATGTTAAAAATGGCACAGTTTTTGTTGAAATAAATTAACAATAATTTACATTTTAAATTAATAATTAAAAAACTAACTTTGTAATTCACGTTTAATTAAATTTTGCATTTTATGAAAAAATTAATGATCACTCTGTCCGCTTTAGCGCTCCTAACTTCATGCGTTTCTAAAAAAGAATACGCAGCCTTGGAAGCTAAAAATAAGGAAACACAGGATTTATTAAATACTTGTACAGTAAAACTAAATTCTTGCTTAGAAGAAAAAGCTGGACTTACCGCAACAGTTGCTGGTCTAAAAGAAACCAATCAGCACTTAATAAACACTTCTAAGGATATGACGCTTTTAACAACTAAAGGAGCTGAAAATATCGAGAAAGCTTTAGAGTCTATCAAAGAAAAAGATTTGAAAATTAGCAGAATGCAAGATGCCTTGACTAAAAAGGATAGCGTTACACTTGCAGTAGTAACTAGTTTGAAATCTGTTGTTGGAATGGATGATAAAGATATCGAAATCAATGTTGATAAAGGAGTAGTATTCATCTCTATCTCTGATAAAATGTTATTCAAAAGTGGTAGTTATGAAGTAAGCGACAAAGCAAAAGGAGTTTTGACTAAAGTTGCTAAAGTAATCAATGACAAACCAGATTTTGAATGTATGGTTGAAGGTCACACTGATACTGATGTTTTAAGAGGAAACTCTTGTTTAATTGATAACTGGGATTTAAGTGTAAAACGTTCTACTGCTATTATCCGTATTTTATCTAATGATTTAGGAGTAAAACCAGAGCAATTAATCGCTGCTGGTAGAAGTTCATTCGTTCCTTTGGTACCAAATGATTCTCCAGAAAACAAATCTAAAAACAGAAGAACTCGTATCTATGTAATGCCAAAAATTGATCAGTTCTATGATATGGTTGAAAAAGAAATGAAAAAACAACCAGGAGCAGCACCAGCAGGAAAATAATAGTCTTTTTTCTTTCGCAATAAAAAAACGCCTCGATAAATTCGAGGCGTTTTTTTATACCCATTTCTTTTGCTACCAAGGATTTATTAGGCAAAGCAAATTTCATTTCCCATAAACTTCTTTAAAGTTACAATATACCATAATTTAGAGGTAATGTATCTCCCATTTTCTTTTCAGACATATCACCTAAAAAAGTAATACTTCCAATATTAGAATTATTACCATACTTATAAATATAGAATGTATTGGTTTCAAAAATAATTTTTGATTGTTCTCTATCGTCATATTCTATATCAAAAGAAGCAAAAACACCTTTATCTAATTTTTGTGCCTTCTGCGGAAGTATTTCAACTTTTATCAAATCCTCTCCTTCTTTAATTACTTTAAAACAAGTATTTGGATTTACAGCCAATTGATTACTATATATCAAAAATTTATCTTTACCTAAAATGTTATTTGAAAGATCTCTAAAAAAATGAACTTGAGAGCCTTGAAATGTTTTTTCCCGTTTGGCTAAAACTTCATTTGAGTTATTTGTTTCCACAAAACGACTAAAGCCTTGATAAAGACACTTAACAGCATTATCAGGCTTCACACTTAAGCTATTAAAATTAACCTCAAAAGTTACCAGTTCATAGTTTATTTTATAACCTAAAGAAGTATTTAATATTATCAAAGGTTTATCCGAGAAAGCTTTTAGAATATAATTCTCCTTGTCGTATTTAAAATAAATATCATCTTCATTTTGAATAAATGTATTTAAAGCATTAATTGTTTCTCCTAAAAAAAATCTTCTAAACAGCTGGAGCTTCTCCTTTCTTGTAAATTTATCATTTCGGGTGATTACAACCTCATTAAGTTTATTCAACAAAGGTTTCATTAAGATATTTAGCTCCTTCTTGGAATCAAACGATGACAAAAAAATAGTTTGATACCCAGGACAACTTATTACCAGAACATTATTTGCTTCATAATTATAATCTAAACTAAAATGTCCTTCTTTATCAGAAGTTGCCGAAATTGTAGTTCCGTCTAAATAGACATCAGCATCAGATAATGGTATTTTTTTTTCATTAAAAATTGTGCCGTTAACAATTTGAGCAACAGAATTTAAAGAAAAAACTAAAGATAAGATTGTAATTAGTACTCTCATAAATAATATAATATTAGGGGTTGTTTTAATCGTACAACGCCTAAAATGTTATTTTATTACGAAATTTACAACGTTTTATATAAATAAAGATTTTACTTATAAGATATCTATACTTCCCTTTCCTTCCCTAATAACAATAGGTTCATATTCTGACAAGTCTATGATAGTAGATCCAATATTATCACCATATCCACCATCAATTACCAAATCAACAAGATTTTGCCATTTTTCAAAAATAAGCTCAGGATCAGTAGTGTACTCAATCACTTCATCCTCATCGTGAATAGAAGTTGAAACAATTGGATTTCCTAATTGACGAACTATTTCTAAAACTATAGCATTATCAGGTATACGAATACCAACGGTTGTTTTCTTTTTAAACTCTTTAGGTAAATTATTATTCCCCGGAAGAATAAATGTATAAGGCCCCGGCAATGCTCTTTTAAGCAATTTAAAAGTAGAAGTATCTATTTGCTTTACATAATCTGATAAGTTACTCAAATCATGGCAAATAAATGAGAAATTTGCCTTTTCTAATTTTACTCCTTTTATTTTAGCAATTTTTTCAAGAGCCCGAGAATTAGTAATATCGCAACCTAATCCATAAACAGTATCTGTTGGATAAATGACCAGGCCACCTTCTTTTAGTACTTTTACCACTTTAGCTATAGCAGCTTCACTCGGCTTATCGGGATATATCTTTATTATTTGAGCCATAAGATTTTTTGTTTAAAGTTTAGAAAAAAATTTTAAAGATAAAAGTCTTACATAATAAAAACTTGAAACCAGAAACATTTTCTTAACCTATGATATCCAATTTTGCAAAACGCAGTAATAATTTTTTAATACCACCAACTTCAAATTTAATTTCCGCTTTTTTATCCGCTCCTACACCTTCCATATTGATTACTTGACCTTTTCCAAAACGTTCATGCATAACTACATTTCCAGCAACTAGCTTATTATCAAACAAATTAGCCTTTCCAGATGAAGCATCACTAGATACTGGCTTCAATTTGCGCAAATTGATATCCGATTTTGGTTCATTGTCTGTAACGTATTTAGGTGGCGTACTTCCTACCGGCTTAGCCAAACGTAATTTAGATTTATCCACATCTCCAAATACATCACCATCATTTGCAGGACTATAGCGGTAGTTCCTTTCTGGTGGCGTAAGATATTCCAAATATTGGCTTTCTATTTCTTCAATAAAACGAGAAGGCTCACTATCTGTCAGTTTACCCCAACGGTAACGCGATTGTGCATAAGTTAAATACGCTTGATGCTCTGCACGTGTTAAGGCTACATAAAATAATCGTCGTTCTTCTTCTAATTCACTTCGTGTACTCATACTCATGGCACTAGGAAACAAATCTTCTTCCATTCCAACCACAAATACATGTTGAAATTCAAGTCCTTTTGCCAAGTGTATCGTCATCAAAGCCACACGATCTTCATCGCTGGTATCTTTATCAAGATCAGTAGCAAGTGCTACGTCTTCCATAAATTCAGATAATGCTCCACGAGCGCCATCTACTTCTTTTTGTCCTTCAGTAAAATCCTTAATTCCGTTTAACAACTCTTCTATATTCTGAATTCTTGCCATTCCTTCGGGAGTAGCATCTTTTTTCAGCTCTTGAATCAAACCCGTTTTTTTGGCTACATGATCTGTTAAATAAAAGGCATCTTGATTTTCATTAATCACCTGAAAACTCTGAATCATAGTCACAAAATCAAGCAATTTTTGTTTGGTTCCCGAATTCAACTTCAAATCAATTCGCTCAATGTTTTGCATCACTTCAAAAATCGAACGTTTATAGTGATTGGCGGCAATGGTCAGTTTTTCAATAGTCGTATTCCCAATTCCACGTGCTGGGTAATTGATCACACGAATCAAAGCTTCCTCATCTTTTGGATTAAGAACCAATCGCAGATAGCACAATACATCTTTTACCTCTTTTCTTTGATAAAAAGACAATCCTCCATAAATACGGTACGGAATATCTCTTTTTCTGAGCGCATCTTCCATTGCACGGGATTGCGCGTTGGTACGGTACAAAATGGCAAAAGCTCCATTATGCAATTGATGGTTCATTTTTTGTTCCCAAATTGTACTGGCCACAAAACGCCCTTCTTCATTATCTGTAATACTACGGTGTATTTTTATTTTAGGGCCAAACTCATTGGCTGTCCAAACTACCTTATCCAGTTTTACCTTATTTTTATCAATAATAGTGTTGGCCGCTTCTACAATATTTCTGGTCGAACGGTAATTTTGTTCCAATCTAAAGGTTTTTACTCCTTCATAATCTTTCTGGAAATTCAAGATATTATTGATGTTCGCTCCACGAAATGCATAAATACTTTGCGCATCATCCCCAACCACACAGATATTCTGAAACTTATCTGACAAAGCACGAACAATCAAATACTGAGAATGATTCGTATCCTGATACTCATCTACCAAGATGTAACGAAAACGGTTTTGGTATTTCGCTAGAACTTCTGGGAAACGTGTTAGCAATTCGTTAGTTTTTAACAACAAATCATCAAAATCCATCGCACCAGCTTTAAAACAACGATCCACATAATGCTGATAAATTTCTCCCATACGAGGCTTTTTACTCATTGCATCAGCCTCCTGTAAATCCCTATCGTTAAAATATGCTTTTACGGTAATCAAACTGTTCTTAAAGTTTGAAATCCTACTTAAAACTTGTTTAGGTTTATACACATCACGATCCAATTGCATTTCTTTGATAATCGCCGAAATGGCACGTAAGGAATCCTGAGAATCATAAATCGTAAAGTTAGATGGATATCCTAAATGGTCTGCTTCAGAACGCAAAATTCGGGCAAAAATAGAGTGAAAAGTCCCCATCCATAGATTTTTAGCTTCACTGGCTCCCACAATATCCGAAATACGATTCTTCATCTCCCGCGCTGCCTTATTGGTAAAGGTAAGCGACAAAATATTAAATGCGTCAATGCCTTGATGCATCAAATAAGCAATTCTGATGGTAAGTACACGTGTTTTCCCTGAGCCAGCACCGGCAATAATAATCATAGGACCATCCTTTTGCAATACTGGTTCACGTTGTGCCTCGTTAAGTTGTTCTATATATTTTTGCATGAAAAAAAATCTGTTTAATGCAAAAATAGCAATTTTAGAATGAATATGCATCCCTTACCCGAATTCAGATTACAGCTTTATCAGAATAGAAAGAATGCAGTTCTCTAAATAAACCAAAAGCATCAATTAGGATACAGTTCCTTAATATGCTCAATAGATTTCTTTACTAATTGACTCAGTATCTCTATATCAATATCTTCTATTTTTTGAATGTACAAACAAGCTTTACTGGTCTTATGTTTTTCTAATTTAGAAAGCAACAATTCTTTCTCTTCAAAAGTTGAAGCCAGATATATAGTAAGGGCATTTTTCCTTGATGCCAGTCCTACAAGTGGAGCATTTCCGGCATGTCCGCTTTCGTACTTGTAATTATATATACCGAATCCAACAATACCTGTTCCCCACATTTTCGGCTCAAATCCAGACAGTTTACTTAGCAAATCAATTATAAAAATACAGTCTTCATGTCTTTTTGCATTACTAATGGATACTAAAAAGTCGGCGACACTATTTTCAGTTTCAATTGTTTTATTTTTTGCCATTATCTCTAGGTTTTACAGTTGAATAATACATTTTAGTACCAATAAATTTTAAAAATAAAAAAAGCTACAATTTTTATAATCATAGCTTTTCATTTTTATTCTTTATATAGCAAATATTTTCTTAAACGACGAGTTACTTAGCTTTAATAGAATCCATTTTTTTATTCATCGAACTCGACTCGTTCATTTGTTTCATCATAACCGTAGGGTCAGTATAACTCCAATGCTCAATAACTTTGCCATCTTTTATTTTTACTAGATCAACTACATTTTCATTCATTACGGTTCCGGCAGGCATCCCCATACTGGCATCTATTGCTGTACCGGTTATTTTTGAAAGCGTAAAAACATAATCCGCATTTGCAGATGTTGTAATGATATCAAATTTTAAATCTTTCATATGGTTATGCATATCAATAAGCATAGGCTTGAGGCTATCCCCTCCTTTTATTTCTTTTCCACTAGGCCCCATGTGATCAACTACATCGTCTGCAATTAGACTATTTATAGTTTCTGCGTCGCCAGTTTCAATGGCCTTAATAATTTTGGCGTTAATGTCTAAATTTTTCTGATTTGGATCCGCCATCGAAGTAGTCCCTGAATCTTTGCAGGAGACAAACAAACAAAATAAACCTGTTACCGTTAAAGCTAGATTTTTTTTCATACCATTTTAATTTAAATTAAACTAACTATTTGAAAATAAAGCATCTAATTTAACAAATTAAATAAAATATTGTAGCTTTTTTTTGAAAAAAAATCTATTTATATGTTTTCGAGAATAGAAACCACAAATAGAGTATCAATAAAACCATATCCAAAAAAAAGTCCCACTAGAATTCTAATGGGACAAATTATTTCTATATCCTTTTAGTGAATATAACATCTTTATGAACAAGAAATACATCTGAATAACTGAATTAAATCATTTTCATAGCAAATATTAGTATTCACCAGTAAAAGAATATTACATTTTATCAAATTTAAACTTTTGACCACCAACTGAGGCTTCATACATCAAACCACCTTTTTCCATGGTGAATACCATAACTCCGTCAGTATATTTTGCGTTTCCTGACACACCAGCACTTACAGCTACTGCTGATGCTTGAGCAGCAAATTCGAATTTACTTTCTTTAAAATGATCCATTCCTTCTTTTGTCTCAAAAAAGATTACTTCACGATATGCTTGTCCACCAGCTTGGAGACCAATACTTAACTGTGTCAACTTAGCCATACCTATTAATTTACCTTTTTCATAAACTGCACCATTACCAGCTGCCCCTCCAACTCCAACTCCTCCTTTACCAACATTAGGAAAGATAACATACCCCTGAGCATTATCAAAGATTGCTTTCATAAGATGGTCAGTTTTAATAAACTCAGCTTTTGCTGTATTACTGTCAGCTATAATTTTATCTTTTTTAGAGTCTGATTGTCCCAATATAGGCGCTATATTTATAAAACAAGCTACCAATATTATCCAAATAACATTTAATTTTTTCATCTTATAAGTGTATTAAATTGTTGCAAAATTTCCTCCATCAAAGTTAATACAAACTTCTTAAATAAGTACAAATATATCTGATTATCAATATTTTAAACATATTTCGTTTTATGATTCTTACAAGAATTTGTTCCGCGTAGTAACTACAAATTTCCAAAACAAAAAAACACCTTCGCTTACTCAAATTATGTCTGCGTAAAGGATAGAAGCAAGCTACCGAAGTAGCGCGGATAGCCTGACCCCCACTAGAAAAAGGGCGCATAAGCGGCACTATTGGTTAGCCCTTTTTCTAGTGGGGGTTACGCCCAAAAAATTAGTAAATATTACTTAAAAAAAACATCGTAGGCAAAACGGAGCAATGTACCTATTACAACTACCAAAAAGAAAATTCGGATGAATTTGTTTCCTCTATTTATGGCTAGTTTGGCTCCTATCCATCCTCCTACAGCATTGCTGGCAGCCATGGGCAAAGCTATAACCCAAATAATTTTTCCTTTGAGCATGAACAAACAAATAGAACCAAAATTGGTTGCTAGATTAACCATTTTGGCATTGGCAGATGCATGTAAGAAATCAAATCCCATGATGGCAATGAAAGCCACTACAAAGAAACTCCCTGTACCTGGACCAATGAATCCATCATAAAAACCTACTACAAAACTGATTCCTACTGCATTAAAGATTTGAGTTCTTGCAGAAATATCTTTAATTTGGTGTTGCCCGAAATTTTTCTTGGCATAAGTATAAATGGCTAATAATGAGAGTACCACCAGTAATAAAGGTTTCATAAAATCATTACTCACATAGGTCAACAATGTCGATCCTAAAAATGCAGACGGAAAAGCCAATATCATCATAATCCCTAGGATTTTCCAATTGATTGTAACTTTCTTCATGTATTGGTAAGCTGCAAATGCGGTTCCGCTAAAAGATGGAATTTTAAGAGATCCTATTACGGTTGACACGGGAAGATTAGGTAACAGTATAAGCCCCATGGGTGTTTGTATAAGTCCGCCTCCGCCAACAACTGCATCTATGAATCCTGCGAAAAAGGCAGCTAAACAAAGTAATAGTATAATGTAAGTTTCCATATATTTTGATTTCTATCCGATTTTGGCAGGCTCACGAAGTTCCTAACTGCTTCTCTGTGTTTTTGTCATTTTGTCTGAAAAACAAAAATACTATTCCACTATTTATTATTGCGATAATTTGCCATTGATTTTGACCCGAAAATATTATTTTTGCCTTTTTTAAAATAAAAATAAAATGGATTTATCTAAAATACTTGAATTATTGGGTTATACTGTTCCTGCAGTTATTACCGGAATGGTTGCCTATAAATTTTTTAATATTCATACTAAAAACGAAGAAGGAAGACGTCGTTATTTATTGAGCAAAGAAGCTCAAAAAAATGCTTTACCCCTACGCTTACAAGCATACGAGCGTATGACTTTGTTTTTGGAACGCATAAGTCTTGCTAATTTATTGACTAGAATTGCACCTATTTCTAACGATAAAAACGACTATTGTAATTTTGTTATTGCTCAAATCGAGCAAGAATTCGAACACAATTTAGCACAACAAATTTACATGACTAATGAGTGTTGGACTATTATTGCAACTGCAAAAAATGCTACAATCCAAATGATTCGTAAAGCTGCTTTGAAAGATTCTGTAAGTAATGCAAATGGCTTAAGAGAAGAGCTTTTGAATGAATTGCTTGAAAAACAAACACCAAGTAGTGCAGCTTTAGAATATATTAAAAAAGAAGTGAGCCAAATGTGGTAATTCTTTTTTAAGATACAACGTTTCTGAGAAACTAAGATTCTAAGTTTTTTTATTCTATTATAAAGATCTTAGGCCTTAGTAACTTAGCTTCTCAGAAACTTTACTCTCACCTAATTTCGGACATTATTTCGCTCTTATTTTGGGCATAAATAAAACCTAACTGCCACCATTTTTTCATCTTTACTTTATTAAAAATGAGTGCATTATTGGTTAATTTGGTCGGTGTGTAATATAAATTGAGTTTTACGTTTTTATTTTTTGCAGCGAGTTTACCGTTCAACAAATCAAGTTTTCCAACTTGATCCAACGTAAATAAAAACAAATCGATTAATAACGAAAAAGGATTTTTCCCTAAGATAGTTCTTGTAATGCTAATTTCGGTTTCTAAGATAATAACATCAATTTCTGTAGCTCCGCGATTAATCGCTTCCCTAATTGGAATTAAACTGGAAAATCCGCCATCGCCATATTCGCAACGATCTTTTTTGACGATGCTCATAAACGGAATATAATTACTCGATATCCAAATCCAGTCACAAAACTCCTCGTAAGTACAATTTTTTACCGACTTATATTCAGCTTCATTTTTAGAGATATTCGTAACCGTTACCACCACATCTTTTGCTAACGACTGTAAATGATGAAATTCTGAAACTGAAATACTGGCTTTAATAAATTCCCGTAATTTTCGGCTTTCTCCAAAAGTTCTTTTGCCTCTAAAAAATTGCCGAACCACGTTGAAATGGTTGATGGTTATATATTCTACGCCTTTTTTCTTTTTGATAATAAATGGATTGATATCAAATATCTTATCCATATCAACACTTGTATAAATGGAATGAAGCTTATCTATATTCCCTAAAGCAAGATGAGGAATCAATAAACTCCCTGTCGAAGTCCCAATAAACAGATCATAGGAATGCCCTTTGTTTTGCAGTAAATACTGGGCAACTCCCCCTGCAAATGCACCTTTACTTCCACCACCAGAAATGACTAATGCTCGCATGTAAAATAAGCTCTAAGATTCTGAGTTACTAAGGTACTAAGTTTTTTTTGAAAGTTTATATGATTCTCAGAAACTAAGCTATTGAGTTTATTATTAAAACTATGTTTAGCCGCTTAGAAACTTAGTTCCTCAGCAACTTAAATCAATCTCTATTCCTTTAACAATCTATCCAATTGAAATTGTTCTTTTTCGTTTAAACTAGGCAATATGGTTTGGAAAGCAGTCCTGATTTCTGGAGTTTTTAATAAAATACGAATGTTCTCTCTACCAAATTTTGAAAATTGCCACATATGATGCGTTGTGGCATTGACTAAATTCTTTAAAACATCTTCGTTGATAACGTTAAAATTGATTAGATATTCTAAAGCATTTTGTCGTGTTGTGGCCTCATATTTAGGAGAAGAGTAATTAACTAACTCTTGAAGATACGTTTCTTTGTTGGTTAAGTATTCAGGTGTTGAAGCTGCTAAAGACAACCACAGAATTCGAAGATTAAAATCATTAAATCCCATCCAATCTTTTGATTTTTCTAAATAATCGACTCTTTTATTTTGAAAACTATTCCATAAATAATACAGAGCAGATTCCTGTGTTTGATAGGATTTATCATTCAGTAATGTTTCATACTCGGTTCTGAATTCTTCGGGTATTTTTTGAAGTGTATTTGCTACAGCCTGACGAACCTGAAGATTTTGAGTTTGTAGCGCCAATCGCAATAACTGTTTTTTATCTTCAAATTTCTCTTTCATGAGCTGACTAACAATAGACACTTTTACTGTAAAATAAACATCAGATTGTAGTGTTTTTTCGAAGAAGGCATATTTTTCCGAAAGTGGTTTATTCCTTAGTTTAGCAACTTCAAGCTGAATCTTCATTGCATTATTTTTCATCAATAAACTATTGGCTTCCTCAGTATTAAACACAGGTGTTTCAAGCCACACTTTACTAAAAGTCTCTAAATCATAATCCGACACTTTCTTGATTTCGTCAAAGAAATTTTGCGTTGTCACATTTTGATAAGCATATTTTTTAAGATAGTTTTTTACCGCTTTCCTAAAAGCTTTCTCCCCTATTCCTTCTCTTAAAACATGCAGAGCCCAAGCTCCTTTTTGATAAAAAGATAAAGAACTTGCTTTGGTATTTAAAACCGGAATTGTATCCGTTTTGGAGGCTTGCTTGAGTTGCATTGACGATTCATATAGTTTGGAATAAAAATAATCGTCACCATAGATAGATCTCTCCGCCAGTAATGCATAATAGGTTGCAAAGCCTTCTTGTAACCAGTGGTCTTTCCCACTTTGAGCAGTGATTAAATCTCCAAACCATTGGTGCGCCAGTTCGTGGGCATTGACATTGGTATAACTGCGATCTTCAAAACCAATAGCATCCACCACATAACGTGTTGTGAATAATGTTGTGCTAGTGTTCTCCATACCTGCATACAAAAACTCTGAAACAGGGATTTGTCTATAGATTTTCCAAGGATATTTCACTCCTATTTCTTTTTCCAAATAATTAAAAATTTCTTTAGAATAACGATAGGTTGGTTCTCGTCTAGAAACATCCTTCGGATCGATATACATTTCTAATGAAACTCCTGATTTTGCATTTGCTATGCTTTTATCAAATCTTCCAATAGCAACCATTAATAAGTAGGAACTCATTGGTTTTTCCATTTGATAACTCCAAAGGGTTACATTGTTATTCCCTGCTTTGTTTTTTAAAACGCCATTTGACAACACCTGATATTTAGAATCAAAAGCAACATCCATATTAAAAATTACTTTCTCATTGACATCATCAAAACTCGGAAACCAATGACTGGTGTATTTTCCTTGCCCTTGTGTCCAAATCTGTAAATTATTTGTGGCTTCAGATCCCACAAAATACATAGTTTGCTTAGGCTTGGCTTCGTATCTAAACTGAATGGAATTTTTGCCTTTTTGAAACCGATATATCAAAAGCAATTCTTTTCCGTTGGTTTGAAATGGAATATTTTTTTGATTCAACTCCACTTCAGAGAATATCATATTTTGTGCATCAATTTTGATGGTATCAATAGGTTTCAATACCTCAAACGTGTAGTTTACTAACCCTGTAATGCTTTTGTTATTTAGATTTATAGTAATTTGACCATAAACGGTTTTAAAATCTACTGATTTTGTTTGTTGTGCTAATACAATTGTGGATAAAAACAGGAAAATGTATTTCATTTAAATTAAAATTGACGCTTAAGTTATTCAAAGTTACAAAGGTTTGACCAACAAATCGAACTTAATTTGTAAGTTTACTTCCAGAATAATCTAACCTATTACCATTGAAGAAGAAAGCCCTTTTTAATTGGAGCAGCGGAAAAGATTCTGCTTTAGCTCTTTATAAAATACTACAAGACGAAGAATATGAAATTAGCTGTTTATTAACGAGTGTCAATCATCAGTTTCAGCGTATTTCTATGCATGGCGTTCGGGTTGAATTACTAGAACAACAAGCTAAAAGCATTGGATTACCACTAGAGATCATGCAAATTCCAGAAATGCCAACGATGGAAGTCTATGAGTCCGTTATGCAAACTACCCTCACCAAATTAAAAGAGCAAGGAATTACACATTCTGTTTTTGGAGATATTTTTCTGGAAGATTTACGAAAATACAGAGAAAATAAATTGTCCGAAATGGGTTTTGAAGGCGTGTTCCCGCTCTGGAAAATACCTACTCATGATTTAATTCAAGAATTTATTGCATTAGGATTCAAAACCATTGTGGTTTGTGTTAACGAAAGATTTTTGGATAAAAGTTTCGTTGGTCGAGTGATTGATCAAGACTTCATTAATGATTTACCAGAAAATGTAGATGTCTGCGGTGAGAATGGGGAATTTCACACCTTTGCTTTTGACGGACCTATTTTCTCCAAACCAATTGAATTTGAAATTGGTGAAGTTGTTTATCGCAAATATGAAAAACCAAAAGAAGAAGATTCCTCAGATACGGCTTGTGATACTTCGGCATCGGATGCTTTTGATTATGGTTTTTGGTATTGTGATTTGGTGGTAAAATAAACTTATCGCAGAAGATGAATTAACCTTTAATAAATTATTATGATAACCAAAAACGATAATGAAGCATTAGAAAAAGTTTTGTTTTTTTTGAATACTATCGGAATTGATATTATCGAAAAAAAGTTGGACGAAACTACCTTTTTACCGGGATTATGCCTAGGAGCAAATTGCATTTATATCGATTTTGAAAAGTTATTATATCCAGGCGATATTTTACACGAAGCTGGACATTTAGCAGTTACAACCTCATCAGAAAGGAAACTGGTTGGGACAGAAGAAATGCCAAAAGACTGGCCAACTCAGGGCGATGAGATTGGTGCCATTTTATGGTCGTATGCAGCCATTTGTCATTTAGAATTGCCTCTGGAATTTGTTTTTCATCCCAATGGATATAAAAATAATTCAGATTGGTTTATTTCAAATTTTAGCAGCGGGAATCATATCGGTTTGCCTTTTCTGGAATGGGCTGGACTTACTTTGAGTGAAAACAGAGCAGCAATTGAAGGAAAAAAAGCTTTTCCTATAATGCAAAAATGGTTAAGAGACTAAGTTATGGAAGAGCTAATACGCACAATAAAATTCCCTATTGTTTTTGATACAGAACGTTTGAAAGCTGATGTTCAAAAAGTATTGAAACAAAATTGGGTTGATCATTACAACACCAATGATTATTCAGGCAAATGGACTTCTATAGCCCTGATGTCACAAGGAGGAAAATCGGATGCTATATATGCTTTACCAAATAATAATGAACCCATTATAAATACAGAGGTTCTGGATTCTTGTGATTATTTTAAAGCCATTCTAGATGGTTTTTTATTCGAAAAAACTGCAGTACGCTTGTTACAATTAGCCGTTGGGGCGGAAATAAAACCTCACAGTGATCATTGCTTGGGATATGAAGATGGTTCTTTTAGATTGCATATCCCAATTATTACCAATAGTGAAGTAGAGTTTATTTTGGATGGCAATCGTATTATAATGAATGAAGGTGAATGCTGGTATATTGATGCAAATTTTATACATTCTGTAGCGAATCGGGGAACAAATGACCGCATACATTTGGTTATCGACGGTATTCGGAATGATTGGACAGATCAACTCTTTTTTGCGGAAGCCCACCCTGATCAATTCATAAGACCAAAACCTATGATGAGTGATGAACAAAAACAACTCATAATAGCTGAGTTACAACGTATGGGCTCAGTCGTGGCTAATGATCTAATTAAAGAGATTAAATAAATTATTCTGAAGCATTATTTTTTTCGATTACCACATTTTCAAGAACTAAAATATCCAATGCTGAAATTCCAAATAAGTACAGAGCCTCCTCTGGAGTTTCTACTATTGGCATTCCTTTTTTGTTCAAACTCGTATTGAGCAATACGGCTATACCACTTTGTTTTTCAAATTCTTTTAACAATTTAGCAAATCTTGGATTCCAGTTTTCCTCAACAGTTTGCACTCGAGCTGATCCATCGCAATGCGTTACATTACACAATTGTTCGAGATATTCGGCACGGGTTTTATCAACCAATATCATATAAGGGCTATTTCTGCCGGATTCAAAATAATGTGTAACTTTTTCTTTTAAAACTGCTGGAGCAAATGGACGAAAATCTTCCCTAAACTTGATATTTCTATTAATATGAGCTTTCATTCCCTGTATTCCGGGATGCGCCAAAATACTTCTTCTTCCTAACGAACGAGGTCCAAATTCTGAACCTGATTGAAACCAAGCTATTGTTTTACCTTCGTTTAACTTTTTGGCACAGTATAAAATTAAACTCTCCTCACTTTCAAATTTCTTTTGAGTATAGTTTTCATTAGATTCTTTATCGAGTGCTTCATCTATCAGTTCTTCATTGTATTGCTTGCCAAAACAAGTACTTCCATCGTGAGTTACCTTTGGCATTTTTAAATATTCAAGCCAGCCGTAATAAGCACAGCCCAATGCTAGCCCATTATCACCAGCGGCTGGTTCGAAATAAATATTCTGAACTATTTTGGTATCTTCAAGTTTAGCATTAGCAACTGCATTAAGAGCAACGCCACCTGTATAACATAAATTTTTATGTGGAAATCGTTCCAATCGATTAGCAATACAACTAATAACTGCTTTTTCTACTTGCTCTTGCGCCCATTTTGCAACATTGGCATAATAGGAAAAGTGTTCTTTAAAATAATCATACCCTTTTGATGGATTCCTAAAGTGTTTTTTCCAACTATCCTTAACCAATAAACTACCGGATTGAAATTCAAAAGCATCAAAATTAAAATCCTTTGCATCTCCAAATGGAGCAAGTCCCATTAATTTACCCACATCGTCCATATCTCCAAATACATACAAACTTATTGCTGCATAAAAACCACCTATGGAATGTTGTGTGGTTGGAAGTTTTAGTTCACTAACAGCTGCATCGGACATTTTGCTGAAATCTTTAAGCAATGGAGTGAGTTTTTGACCATCAAAATGATAAAAACTATCTTTTTCGCATATCATTTGGCTTTCATTCAAAAATGAAGGATCAATATACCTTTCTTGTTCCGGATGCATGCTTAAAAACTGATGCAATGGACTACCGCAACCATCAATTACCATTACTGCGCATTCAGAAAAAGGTGAGGTTCCTACAGCACTATAAGCATGTGCTAAATGATGCGATATATTTACAATCTCTGGTTCATTTGTTCTTGCAAAAATTCTTTCGCCTTTAAACTGATTCCGGTCAGGAATATCAAAATTGGCGCATTGTACTACTAAGGCAACATCACTTAACACTATACCTTCCGCATCCAAACAGTATTGAATCGCCAAGTTGTCATTACCTCCATCATGTTTTTTTCTGCTGATTCGTTCTTTTTCTATACCTACACAAACACGGCCATTTTTTAACAATACAGCCGAACCGTTATGCGAAAGTCCTGTTCCTAGAACATATATGGGTGGAGTCAATTAAATATGAATTTTGATTATGAAAATATTTAAAACTAGTTTATGGATTGTTTTAATTCAACTTTGGTAAATCAAAAGCATCCAAAACACTTTTCTCAGCCATAAGGCTTTCTATTTCATTTGATTTTCTAGGTGCATCTGCAGATAAATTTATTGGCTCATTTGCTGTAACCAATATATCATCTTCAATTCGTACCGCTATTCCCCACCATTTTTTATCACAATCACTTCCTATCGGAATATAAATACCCGGTTCAACAGTAAGTACCATATCTTTCTCGAATGTGTTATATAGTCCTGGATCGTGTACATCCAAACCTATATGATGAGAAGTTCCATGTGGGAAGTATTTTCTTGATTCTTCTGGTGTTTTAATGATTCCCAATTTTACCAAACCATTGCTGATTATATTTCGAGCCGCTTCATCTGGTGCTGCAAAACTATTACCAATTTTAACCATGGCAATACCTGCTTCCTGAGCTTCGTACACTAAATCATAGATTATTTTTTGTTCTGGTGAAAATTTACCGTTTGCAGGAATCGTTCTGGTAACATCGGCTGTATAGCCGTGGTACTCGGCCCCTAAATCCATTAACACTAGATCATTTTCGACTTTCATTTTGCTGTTTTCTATATAATGCAAAACACAACCGTTATTTCCTGCACCTACTATAGAAGGATATCCTTCAAACTCACTACCATATTTTTTATAGACAAATTCATGAATTCCTTGAATTTCTGTTTCTGACATTCCGGGATGCATTGCTTTCATTGTTTCGCGCTGTCCTATTGCCGAAATTTTAACTGCTTTAGTCAATAAAACCATTTCTTCTTTCGACTTAACTTCACGTAAACTTGCCATATAAGCAGTAATTGTTTTAGTATCTATATTAGCTTTTTGGGGAGTTATACTTTTATTTACTGTAATCTCATTTTTAAGACTAGAATTGGTTTTAGCTTCCGTTTTTACATTGTATCCAATTTGCTTTTTAAAAGAAGCTATTAACTTGTATAAACTAGCTTCTTCTTTTTGAGAATCACGATAATCATCTTTAAAATCGGTAAAGAACACGTTACTAAAGCTATAAAAATCAATGCCTGAGTTTAAAAATTCTTTTCCGTTAAGAGCATTATCAAAACCCAAGCTCTTTTTAGCTCCATCTACCCCTAAACGCACACCTGTCCATTGTTCTGCATTTGGATTTTTTTCCTGAACATAAATCAATTCATTATAGGTTTTCCCTTCCTTATTGGTTTGATTATCCGAAAATAGAACCAAAACACAATTAGGTTCATTATATCCGGTTAAGTAATAAAAATTTGGATCTTGATGATATACATAATCTACATCATTGGCTCTGTTTCTGACTGCATTTCCAAAAAAGACTGCTACACTATTCTTTGGCATTTTTTTACGCAAAGCCTCTCTTCGGTCTTTATGAAACTGAGCCGATAAATAATCAGTAGGGTTTCCATTTTGCGCTATTGTCGCATAAACTAATGTTAGAGTGAAAATAATCGAAAGTTTAAATTTCATTTTTTTGAGCTTAAAGAATTAGTATAGTGTTACTTCTCGGTAAAATAAAAGTAAATATAAATATTTTTTGCAGTTTGAATCTTTTTTTTCTAAAATGTCATTCTACCTCATCCAGAAATAAAAAAAGAGAACAATAAAGCTCTTATGCTTTAGAGTTCTCTTTTCAAAATTTGCAATAATTGAAATTAATCAAATTATTAACAAAACATGGTAAACAATCCTCATTAATCTACCTTTTGGTATTCTAGTCCGGGGCCATCGCAAGCACTCCATTCACTAGATAAAATATTATTAGTTTTAAAATGAAGCACTTCTTTTAAATTTCCGAAACAACTTCCTATAATTTCACTGTCTTTTAGGTATGTTAATTCTAAATATTTTCCGTATTGATAATCTATTGTAGTGTATGTTCCTATAGCTTTTGTTTCAATATTGTTTCGAATTCTGGATTTTGTAAATGTTCCGTCTTTGTTGAACAAATAATATTCCTGCCATTCCATTGCTACTTCAGTAGTTACTGAATCAAACATAGATCCATACATTTTCACTAACGTCCATTTTTCAAGATGATTGTCTGCGGTTTCTTCTGTGTCTTTCGAGCAGGAAGAAAAAACAGTAATAAAAGCGATAATAAAAGTAAGATATCTCATTTTTCGTTTTTACAATTATCTATTAGACGCAACAAATTGCAAAAAGTTGCGTCTAATTATGTTTTTTTTTGAAAAAAATTTCATTTATCTCTCTCCAAATATTTTCAATAACTGTGTCACTGTGTTCCAATTGCGCATGGTAGCTGTTACATTCAGCTTTTTTTCAATGTATTTTTGGTCAAATCTGGTTTTCCCTGCTCCTACTGAATATTTAATGTAGATTCTGCTTTCATCTATATGTGCCTCATCAGGTTTTACTTGACTCATTTTTAAATCATTGATGCTTTCGCTTCGTAAAGCTATCGAAATAAAAGCCACATACAATCTTTTAGTATCAACTTCTGATTCTTTCAAAAACACATTGTTCTTGAAACAACTTTCTAAGTCCGATTTGCCAATAACAACAATAGGCACTTCATGTCCAAAAACCTTAAAAATCTCCTGTTTGATTAAAAATCCAACTTTCGCAGGATTTTCCTCCTCTGTATCCACAAAAACATTTCCGGATTGTATATACGTTTGCACATTTTGAAAACCTATTGCTTCTAAAGTTGCTTTCAAAGCGTCCATTTTTATCATATTGTGACCAGAAACATTGATGCCACGAAGGAGTGCGAGATGAGTTATCATTTTTTAAACTGTTTTGTTTTGCGAAGGTAAATTGAATAATAACGATTTCCAATTATTCTCATAATCCTTAATATTTTAATAAGCTTATGTGGCATAAAAGAAAAAACTCTACCGGCTAACCGATAGAGTAAAGAAAAAAAACACAATTTGAATTAGTAAAAAGTTAATATATTAAATCAATATAGCTTCATTAAGACTGTTCGTTTATTTCAGAATGTTTTTATAAAATCATTTGTTGTATAACCAAATATATATAAAATTTAATACAAAACAACAAATTAGACCTTTTTTATTACAAAATAAGTATTATTACCTAGGAAAAAGACTAGTATTTTTAAAATATCACATCTTTCAAATATTAGATATATAAAAAACACATCCCAGATTATAAACATTATTTAAGTTTATCCTGAAAATTATAACTTATATCCTAAAAAAATAGGCTACCAGTAATGATAGCCTATTTTAGCATAGTTAGGTATTTATGATTTTGGAATTATTTCACAATTAAACTCTTAGTTACTTCAATAGAATTATCTACTAATTTTACGATATAAACACCTTTTGGTAAATGACTAACAGAATAATTAGATTGATTTCTTACAACATCCACTAATTTTCCAAAGGAATTGTAAATGTATAAAGTTCCCGATGTAATGTTTTCATTATTTAAACTAAAATTAACATTGCTAGATGCTGGATTAGGATAAATTAAAAATGCTTGTTTATCTGTTGATCCATTTGGTTCATTTGCAGCCACAGGTCCAGCTAATGGTAGAGAAATATCTACATAATTACTCCACTCACTAATACCAGTTGCATTTACTGCTCTTACTCTAAACCTGTAATTTACATCAGTTCCTTGTTTAGGAATCCATAAATAATAAATAGTTGAAGTACCAAATGTAGACCAACCAGTAGCAGAATTATACAATTGTACTTCATAACTAGTTGCGTTATTTACTAATACCCAAGAAGAATAAAATCCTGAAGCATAAATTCCTGAATTACCCGGAGTTGGTGTCGCTAAAGCTCCCGGTAAAGTAACATCTACAACATTACTCCAATTGCTAGTTCCTGAAGCGTTAATAGCTCTTACTCTAAATGTATAACTAGTGGTAGCTCCTTGTTTTGGAATATACAAATAATACGTAGTAGAAGTCCCAAAAGTAGTCCAACCTGTAGCAGAATTATACAACTGCACTTCATAACTTGTTCCGCTGATCGCCGATCCCCAATAAGTATAAAATCCATCAACATAAACTCCATTGGCTGAGACTACTGGTGCAGCAACTCCTGTAGAAGCAATTGTTGCTGTGCCAACATTAGAATAACTTGAATAAGTGGTTCCTGCATTGGCTCTTACTTTATAAGAATAAGTAGTTCCTGCTGCAAGTCCTGTATCTGTATATGAAACTACATTAGCACCTAGTGTTGCAATCACACTATATGATCCGCTACCAGTTGCTCTTTCTACAGAATAAGCCGTTTCGTTCGTTGCATTATCTGTCCAAGTCAATCCTACTTGCAATGCTGTTGAATTAGCAGTTGCAACAAGGTTGCTTGGAGTATTTACAGTAATGGCTCCGTTTATAGTTGCAGAAGCAACATTAGAATAATTTGAATAGGTAGTTCCTGCATTAGCTCTTACTTTATAAGAATAGGTAGTTCCTGCAGCAAGTCCTGTATCTGTATAAGAAGCCGCATTTGCTCCTAGGAATGCAATAACAGTATATGCACCGCTTCCTGTAGCTCTCTCAACTGTATAAGCAGTTTCGTTGGTTGCATTATCTGCCCAAGTTAATCCTACTTGCAGTGATGCTGAATTAGCAGTTGCTACAAGATTACTAGGAGTATTTACGGTAATAGCACTGATAGTAGCAGTTGCAACATTAGAATAATTTGAATAGGTACTTCCTGCATTGACTCTTATCTTATAAGAATAAGTAGTTCCTGCTGCAACTCCTGTATCTGTATAAGAAGTCGCATTTACACCTAAAGTAGCAATAACACTATATGCACCACTTCCTGTTGCTCTTTCAACAGTATAGGCAGTTTCATTGTTTGCATTATCCGTCCAGGTTAATCCTACTTGCAATGATCCTGAATTAGCAGTAGCAACTAAATTACTTGGAGCATTTACGGTAACAGGAAAGCTATTCCCCGTATATATAGTTCCTCCGGGTTGTGTATTGTATCCATACTCTAAAACTGTATAGCTATTACCATCTGCAGCTACAGTTGCTTTTAACCAACCATAACAAATACGCCCTCTATTTAAGTATTCAAAACCAATATATCCAGTTTGCCCATCCCACGCTTTATAAGTTGGTGTGCGAAGATCTAATTGGTCAGGATATGCTCCAGGCGCAGTTATGTTTCTTGTGCCATTCACAGCTTCGCCCAATCCTAATTTAGTGATATTTCTAGTACCTGTTTGACATACTAATTTTTTTGTATAGGTTTCTAATTTTAAGTGATTAGCAGCATACCACCAAGCTCCAAAAGGCGAATCATCACTAGGCATAGTTTCAAAATATTTCCATTGGTTATTTGTGTCAGCGCTAGCATCAGCCATATCGACATAGTATATTCCATAAGGATTTTCAAATGCTATTTTAACGGTAACTTTATCAGATGCAAGAATAGATGTACCACCAGTAATTGCGGCATTCAAAAATGTTACTACAACTGAAGCGCTATTTGTTTCTAAATGTTGTGAAGCTGCACCTGTAAAAGAAAGAGCTACATTAGCATTATTTTGCATAGTTAATACAGCGTTTAAACCAGAAGGAACACCAGAAATGGTGTAATCTGTCCCTAGAACTAAATTTCCTGAGCTTTTTGTAAAAGTGGCATTATTAGTTGACAAAGTAATTATACTATTAGAAGTAACACTACCATTGTTAGTATCAGCTTCATATAAAGTATCTGCAGAAACTGTTACGGCGGCTTTTGCAGTAATTCCGGTGTATATTGCTGCATTTGGTTGTGTGTTATATGCATACTCAGTTATGGAATATCCATCGCCATTAGCATTTACACTTACCTTAAACCATCCATAACAAGGAAGTCCATCTATAAGATATTGAAACCCTACATAACCTACTTGTCCATCCCAAGTTGTATATGTAGACGTTCTAAGATCCAATTCATCTGGATAAGCATTAGGTGCTACAAAATTTGAGCTTCCGCTAATTGGTACATTGTAACCTAATTTTGTTATGTTTCTTGATCCTGCCTGGCAAACTAATTTTTTATCATACGTCTCAATTTTCAGATGATTTGCTGCGAATCTCCATCCTCCATAACGAGCATCATCACCTTTGACAATTTCAAATGCTTTCCAAGTTTGAGCGGCAGAAATATTTACATCAGCCATATCAACATAAAATATCCCATAAGGATCTACAAAATTCATAGAGAAATTCAAACTAGTACAAGACAAACCGGATAATCCGCCTGTAAATGCAGCATCCTTGAATGTAATTGATCCTATTGAATTATTGATAACTGCATGATTCGTTGCGGCACCAGTAAATGAGAGTGTTAATTGAGAATTGCTATTAACTGTTAAGACAGGAGTTATTCCAGCCGGAAATGTAGAAGTATAGTCTGTTCCAGCTACTAAAGTTCCAGATGATTTAGAAAAAGTTTTTGTTCCGCTTATTGCTATTACTGATGTACCATCAAATGTACCATTGTTTGCAACTGCTTCCTTAAAAGCACTTACTACCGAAGCTATTGAAGCTCCTCCAGAATTAACACCTGTAGCAATTAAGTTAGCTGGTTGCCATAATGATTTTCGTGCCGGATGTTCTAAAGCTGCCAACATTCTTGTAACTTGTCCTTGGGTAAACATTTTGTAACAGCCTTGTGCACCATTATATCCCATGTAATTCTCGATATTAACCTTATCACCCGAACAGTTTGTCCCCGGAGTACAGGATAAGGTGTGTTTAGCATCTTCAACTGGAGTATCATCTACTTCATCAGTTCCTGTACATCCACCTTCAAAAGTGTGGATTAAGTTTAGAAAATGACCAAATTCATGTGTCAATGTAGAAGAGAATTCTTTATTTGCAGAATTATCATAAAGATAAGCACCATTAAAAACAACTCGAGCTGTATTGCTTGCTGTCATTCCAGAATCTGGATACCAAGCTACACCCGAATTATTTAAGGTGCCATTATTATACAAATCATTCTGAATATAAATATTCATATACTTTGTATTATCCCAGGCATCTGCAGCAATCTGGTCGTCATAACCTCCCCCATTGCCGTATCCATTTTTAGCAGAGTGAAACACTACTCCTGTAGTACAACCTCCGTTTGGATCAATTTTAGCCAGTTTGAACTGAATATTTAAAGTTGATCTTCTTGCCTGGAAGAAAGGTTCAACTGTATTATAATCAGCATTTAGTCCATTAAAATCATCATTAAGCTGCTTAAGATGATTTACAATTTTTTCGTAAGTCACTGTTTTACCACTTTGTACTGTCCCGTAGACATGAAATACCACAGGAATAGTATAAGTTACAGCAGCCGCTTTGCTAGTAGTTGATTTTGCACGTTGTACTGCAAATTTTCTACTATAGACATCAAAATCGGAACGCTCTTTTCGAGAATTCGGATTGTTCTTGTAAATGAGCTCATTTTCTTCTTTGGCTCTACAACTTTGCTCTTGAGCATTTATGTTTATCACAAATAGATAAAACATAAGCAGAAATAATTTTTTTTTCATAATGTAGGTTATTTTTTGTAAAATTAAACATAGAATACATGCAAAATTTACATTATCTTAACATGAAACAATATTAAAATATCACGTTTTTGATAAAAATTTGGCTATTTTTTTTTGTTTTTCGTAATTTTTGATATAAAAAAATATCATATACACAATGTGAAGCCTTTATTTTAAAGGGCTCGCAAGAATAGCGATTATTTTTTTGTAAATAATTTCCATGAAAATGTTATATATTCATAAATACCTACAAATCAAGTATTTGATTATTTTTAATTTCAATCAAAAAAAGAAAGACTAAACAAAGATTTCTATGTATAAATTCAAAAATTTGTATCTTTTAAATTCGCAAACAAAAAACTATCTTCGCTTTCAAAAAATAAATAGAAAATAGAATAAAAAGAATAGACTTAAAAACATGAAACTCTAACTCACAAAATCTATTTTCTAAATTCTTTACTCTATTCACTAAAAATATAAAATCTGCATTCTAAAATATAAAATCAATAATGTCTAATAATCTCCTAGAAACTCCCATAGAATATCTTAAAGGTGTTGGTCCCAATCGAGGTGCATTATTGCGTAAGGAATTAGGTATTTTTAAGTATGGAGATTTAGTCAATTTTTTTCCGAATCGCTATATCGATCGCACTCGCTATTATAAGATTAATGAACTACAAAATAATATTGCTGAGGTTCAGATTATTGGTAAGATCATCAATATTAAAACAGTTGAGTTTGGTCGCAATCAAAAACGATTGGTTGCCACATTTATAGATGATACCGGACAGATGGATCTGAACTGGTTTCAAGGCCACAAATGGATTAGAGAAAGTCTAAAGCTTAACGAAGTGTGTGTTATTTTTGGAAAATGCGCACAATACGGTAGTCAATACAGCATGGCGCATCCCGAAATCGAATTATTGAGCGAGCACCAAAAAAGTCTGCGTTCAGCCATGCAGCCTGTTTATCCATCTACTGAAACGTTGGCCAATCGCGGAATAACGAATCGTGTGGTAAACAAAATGATGCAACAATTGTTTCTGGAAACCCAAGCTCTGTTTAGCGAAACCTTACCTTCTTATTTAACTAACGAACTCAAGCTGATACCCAAAAATGCAGCTTTATTCAATATTCATTTTCCAAAGAGTGCCGAAATTTTAGCGAAAGCCCAATTCCGATTAAAATTTGAGGAGTTGTTCTTTATTCAACTGCAATTGATAACAAAGAATTTGATTCGGAAACATAAAATTAAGGGCTTTCCGTTTACCAAAGTAGGCGAACTTTTTAATGAATTTTATCAGAATCATTTGCCATTTGAATTGACAAATGCTCAAAAAAAGGTTATTAAAGAGATTAGAACCGACATGGGCAGCAATGCTCAAATGAACCGATTACTACAGGGAGATGTAGGTTCAGGAAAAACCATTGTAGCTTTTATGAGTATGTTATTGGCACTGGATAATGGTTATCAGGCCTGCTTAATGGCTCCAACCGAAATTTTGGCCAATCAGCATTTTATCGGACTGTCTAAATTGGCCGCTTCCTTGAATATCAACATAAAAATCCTAACCGGCTCTACCAAAATTGCAGCACGAAGAATCATACATGAAGAGCTGGAAAACGGAAGTTTGCAGATACTTATTGGTACACATGCTCTATTAGAAGACAAAGTAAAATTCCAAAATTTAGGCTTAGCTGTTATTGATGAGCAACACCGTTTTGGTGTTGAGCAACGCTCTAAATTATGGAAGAAGAATACTGTCCCGCCACATATCTTGGTAATGACAGCTACTCCTATTCCCAGAACTTTAGCGATGAGCTTGTATGGAGATTTAGATATTTCGGTCATAGATGAATTGCCTCCAGGCAGAAAACCCATTCAGACTGTACATCGTTTTGATTCTAATCGATTAAAAGTTTGGAAATTCATTCGGGATGAAATTGCTCTGGGACGTCAAATTTACATTGTGTATCCTCTGATTCAAGAATCGGAAAAAATGGATTTTAAAGATTTAATGGACGGTTACGAGAGTATTTCTCGCGATTTTCCACTCCCAAAATATTCAATCTCGATTCTTCACGGAAAAATGAAACCTGCCGAAAAAGATGAAGAAATGAAACGCTTCGCAGAAGGAAAAACCAATATTATGGTTGCCACAACCGTAATTGAAGTTGGTGTAAATGTTCCTAATGCCAGTGTGATGATAATAGAAAGTGCAGAGCGTTTTGGATTATCACAACTTCATCAATTACGAGGTCGCGTAGGCCGTGGTGCTGACCAAAGTTATTGTATCTTGATGACTTCCTTTAAATTATCAAGCGACAGCAAAACCCGTATGGAAACTATGGTGAGTACCAATGATGGTTTCGAAATTGCTGAGGTAGATTTAAAACTTCGTGGCCCGGGAGATTTGATGGGTACCCAACAAAGTGGTGTTCTCAATCTTCAAATTGCCGATATTGTTCGCGATAGAGACGTTCTGATTTTAGCACGAAACTATGCCATACAAATTCTGAAGAATGATGCTCCTTTACAAAAACAGGAAAACGCCATTCTAAAAGCCGTTTTCATCGAATTGACGAAAAAGAAAAACATTTGGAATTATATTAGTTGAGTTGCTAAGCTACTGAGCACCGACAAAGCAATGTTAGGACTAAAAAACAATCATTTTTTTTCGAAACCAAAAGAAAATATTATTCTAAGATTATCGGTAACTTACAAGCTTAGCATCTCAAAAACTTAGAAACTCACCTCTCCCCTATTAAACCTTTCAGTTTTTTGATTATCTAAGTATCTATGTACAAAGTAAATTTTTGCTTAATTTTAATATTTGTATGTACAAACGTTAAATAAAAATTAACAGCTCTATTTTTAACAATTCTAAAACCTAAATTTGTATTATCCTCATCAAAGGATTTTTTAAACTTCTTTTACACTCTTATAATATGAAAATAAAAAATGTTGTTTACACTTTATTGATAATCGGATTCGTTGGATTCATCGGTTATAGAATTTCTTCTAACAATGCAAAAAATAATGGTTCGAAAGATAAAGACCAAAAGGACAAACCAATTTCCGTAACAGGAATTGTAGTTCAACCAAAGACTTTTGATAACGACTTATCGCTTTCGGGTTCTATTGAAGCCAATGAACAAATCGAAATTCATTCTGAAGTTTCCGGAATAGTTGAAGGGATTTATTTTCAAGAAGGAAGCAATGTCACTAAAGGTCAACTATTATTTAAAGTAAATGATATTGAATTAAGAGCGCAATTGGCTCAAGCCAATACTAAAGAAGGTTTAGCTGCTGAAAATGAAAGAAGAGCTAAATTATTATTACAAAAAGAAGCAATCAGTCAAGAAGAATATGATATTGCAAGAGCTGACCATAAATCTACCCAAGCACAGAGTCAATTAATTAAAGCCCAAATTGCGAAAACATCAGTTCGTGCTCCATTTTCAGGAAAAATTGGTCTACGCGCTATTTCACCGGGAACTTATATAACTCCAACAGTTTTGGTAGCCAAATTGGTTAACAGCAGTAAATTAAAAATCACTTTTTCGATTCCTGAGAAATATGCTTCACAAGTAAAAACCAATACCGCTTTAAGTTTCACTGTTGAAGGATCTACTGAGAAATTCATTGCCAAAGTATATGCAATTGAACCAGAAGTTGCCGTTGCAACACGAACACTTCAAGTAAGAGCAATTACAGAAAACAGTCAAGGAAAACTATTACCGGGAACATTTGCAAAAGTGATATTGCCTCTAAGCACTATAAAAGATGCCATTGTAGTACCAACAGAAGCAATTATACCAGTTCAAAATGGTAAAAAAGTATACATTTCTAATAATGGAATGGCCAAAGAAGTTATGGTAGAAACTGCCACTAGAACTGATGCTACTATCTTGGTTCTTTCAGGCTTAAAAGTGGGTGATACTTTATTAACAAGTGGAGTTATGACCCTAAAAGATTCTACTAAGGTAAAAGTGGCTTTGGATATGAAAAAGCATTAGGAAAAATTCAAAGATTAAAGGATTTAAAGATTTAAAGATTAGATCAGCAGTCACAATTCATAATTTATAATTCACAATTCATAAAATGAGTTTATCCACATTAAGCATCAAAAGACCAGTACTTACAATCGTCATGAATTTAACGATTATTTTGTTTGGGGTTATAGGTTACACTTATCTGGGAGTTAGAGAATTCCCTTCTATAGATCCTGCTCAAGTTTCTATCAGAACCAATTATACTGGAGCCAATTCGGATATTATTGAATCCCAAATTACCGAACCTCTAGAAAAAGCAATCAATTCAATAGACGGAATCCGAAATGTAACCTCTTCTAGTGCTCAAGGAAGCAGCAGTATTACAGTTGAGTTCAATTTGGATAAAAATCTGGAAGAAGCGGCCAATGATGTCCGAGACAAAGTATCACAAGCAATTCGAAACTTACCACAAGATATTGATGCACCTCCTGTTGTTTCTAAGGCTGATGCCAATAGTGATGCAATTATTTCGATGACAGTACAAAGTGATACCCGAAACGCATTAGAATTGAGTGATTATGCCGAAAATGTTATTGGGCAACGACTAGAAACCATACCAGGAGTTAGTGGAGTACAGATTTGGGGACAAAAACGATATGCCATGCGATTGTGGATTAATCCAGAAAAATTGGCCGCCTATGGTTGTACAGTTGCAGAAGTTCGTGATGCCTTAAACAGTCAAAATGTTGAATTACCTTCTGGAAAAATTACGGGTAACAATACAGAATTGACAGTAAAAACAGTTGGAAATCTTTCAAAACCAGAAGAATTCAACAATATCATCATTCGATCAGTTGGAGAAAAAATAGTTCGTTTTAGCGATGTGGGTACAGCCGTATTGGGACCTGAAAATATCGAGACCAAAATGACTCAGTCAGGCACTCCCCTAGTTGGTGTTGCGGTTGTACCGCTTCCGGGAGCCAATTATTTGGATATTGCAAGTGAATTTTACAAACAATTTGAACGTTTAAAAAAGGATTTACCAAAAGACATTAAACTAAATATCGCTATTGACAATACCGTTTTTGTAAAAAAATCAGTGATTGAAGTAGCCGAAACACTTGGAATTTCAATCCTATTGGTAATATTGATTATCTTTTTGTTTTTTAGGGATTGGGCAATTGCTTTCAGACCATTAATAGATATTCCTGTTTCTCTGATAGCAACATTCTTTATTATGTGGCTTTTTGGATTTTCGATAAATGTACTTACACTACTTGCAATTGTTCTTGCCACAGGATTGGTTGTAGATGACGGTATTGTAGTTACCGAGAATATTTTCAAGAAAGTAGAAGAAGGAATGTCTCCTATTGAAGCGGCGATTAAAGGATCGAATGAGATTTTCTTTGCAGTTATTTCAATATCCATCACTCTGGCAGCAGTATTTTTGCCAGTTATTTTCCTCGAAGGTTTTGTCGGACGATTGTTTCGGGAATTTGGTGTCGTCATTGGAGCTGCTGTATTAATCTCAGCTTTCGTGTCTTTAACATTAACCCCAATGTTGAATGCCTACTTAATGAAAGGAGGAGAACAAAAAAAATCAAAATTCTATATTCGTACCGAACCTTTTTTTATAAAACTAAATAGTACTTATGCTAACGCATTAGAGTCTTTTATGAAAAGGAAATGGTTGAGTTTCCCTATTCTGATCGTTTGTTTTGGATTGATTTATTTGTTTTTCAATATTTTGAAAAAAGAAACTGCACCTTATGACGACCGTAGTTCTATTGTGATGTCTATTACCACACCCGAAGGATCTTCCTATGATTATACAGATCGTTTCATGCAGGAAATATCAAGACTGATTGACGACTCCATTCCTGAGAAAAAAGTAGCATTGGTAATCACTTCTCCTGGATTTATCTCATCATCTGTAAATAGTGGTAGAGTTCGTATTGCCTTGGTAGATCCGGACAAAAGAAAATTAAACCAAAAAGAAATAGCAGATAAACTCACCAAATGGACTAGCAACTATTCCGAAGCGAAAACTTCGGTAACAGAACAGCCAACGATTGCCGTGAATAGACGCGGTGGTTTACCAATTCAATATATTATTCAGGCTCCAAACTTCGAAAAATTAAGAGAAAAAATTCCGTTGTTTATGGATGAAGCTGCAAAAAGCGACGTTTTCTCTGTTACCGATGTGAATTTAAAATTCAATAAACCGGAAATCAACGTTTCTATTGATAGAGCTAAGGCCGAAAGTTTAGGAATTTCAGTAAAAGATGTTGCCCAAACCTTACAGCTTTCCTTGAGTGGTCAGCGCTTTGGCTATTTTATCAGAAACGGAAAACAATACCAAGTTGTGGGTCAGTTTGAGAGAGAAGATCGTTCCAAACCATTGGATTTGACATCTATGTATGTAAAAAACAATAAAGGAGAACTTATTCAGATGGACAATGTGGTCAAGATTGAAGAAGAAAGCAATCCTCCGCAATTGTATCATAATAACAGGTACATGTCGGCAACAGTTTTTGCAGGACTCGCTCCAGGCAAAAGTCTTAGCGAAGGAATTGATGCGATGAACGAAATCAAAGCTAAAGTGCTGGATGATTCATTTACCACCGATTTAGGAGGGGAATCCAGAGACTTTGTCGAAAGTAGCTCGAATACTTCATTCGCTTTTGGACTAGCACTATTATTGATTTTTCTAATATTGGCTGCTCAATTTGAAAGCTTTATTGATCCATTTATTATTATCCTGACAGTTCCGATGGCGGTAGCAGGAGCATTATTTTCGCTTTGGTTATTTAATCAAACCTGGAATATTTTCAGTCAGATTGGAACCATTATGCTGATTGGTTTGGTAACCAAGAACGGTATTTTGATTGTAGAATTTGCCAATCAATTACGAGAGCAAGGAAAACCAAAATTAGAAGCTATTTTAGAAGCTTCAGAATCAAGGTTACGCCCAATTTTGATGACCAGTTTGGCCATTTCATTAGGAGCATTACCAATTGCATTGTCTCTGGGAGCTGCGGCCACCAGTAGAATTGGAATGGGAGTTGTTATCGTGGGAGGTACAATTTTCTCTTTGATCCTAACTTTATTTGTAATTCCAGCTTTGTATCTAATGTGGTCCAAAGCCCGCAAACATTATCCAGAATTTGATCATATTGATGAATATGAACATGAGATAAAAAAATAATCTAAGTCTCTAAGTTACTAAGTCTCTAAGGTGCTAAGATTTAGGAAGTCTTTTAAGAATATATATCTGCAAAAGGAAATAGTAACAAACGAGTGTTTAGAAAAAAATACAAACTTAACTTAGAATCTTAGCCACTTAGTGACTTAGTATCTACCTTAAAAAAAATAAATATGAATACCAAACTGTTTCTTAAAAGCTTCTTGCTGTTTTTCCTTTGCTTTTCAACAGGAAATGCACAAGAATTGCTTACTCTTGAAAATGCCGTTAAAATTGCATTAGAAAACAATTATGAAATAAAAATTGCCGACAATAATTTAAAAATCAATCAAGCTAATGTAGCCATTGGAAATGCTGGAATGTTACCATCAATAAATGCAGTAGCTACAGATAATAACAGCATCTTGAATACTTCTCAGACCCGATCTGATGGAACTACAGTAAATTTAAAAAATGCCAAAAACAATAATTTGAATTATGGTGTTGCTTTGGATTGGACCATTTTTGACGGAATGAAAATGTTTGCAAAATACGATCAGTTGAAGGAATTGCAAAACATGAGCGACGCTCAATTGAAAATGACCATAATCGATAAAACGAGTAGTGTCAATTCTGTTTATTATGATTTGATACAAGAGCAACAAAAATTATCTGATTTGGATTCTACAATTGTAATTTCCCAAAAAAGATTAGAATTCACCAAAAACAGATACACCATCGGAAAAGGATCTAAACTCGATGTGCTAAACGCTCAAGTCGATTTGAATACGGATTTGGGTAACTTATTAAAAGAAAAGCAAACTTACGCTAATGCCAAAACGCTTTTGAACCAAATTTTAGCACGTGATCTTAAAACTGATTTTAAGGTTTCCGAAGGTATTAAGGTAGATAGAAAATTACAGTTGGCAGAACTAATTGCATTGGCAGAGAAACAAAATCCTGAATTAGAAATGCAAATTATTAATAAGAAAGTATCTGAATTAGAATTGAAGCAAATCAAAGGAGAGCGTTATCCAACGGTTAAACTAAACACCGGTTACAATTTCAATGATACAAGATCAAGTCTTGGTTTTACAACTCAATCTTCAGCACACGGTTTAAATTATGGTTTTTCGGCCTCTTTAAATTTGTTTGATGGTGATGCCCAAAACAGAAATGAAAAAATTGCTAAAATGCAAGTTGACAATTCTAGACTATTAATTGACCAACAATTGATTCAGCTACGAAGCAATTTGACTGTAGCCTTCCAGATTTATTTAACCAATTTGGATTTGATTGATTTAGAAGAAAACAATACTGCTATTGCTAAACAAAATCTTGAAATAACAGCCGAAAAATTCAAAATTGGAACCATTACCTCTGTCGAATTTAGAGCAGCACAATTAAATTATATCAATTCAAAAATTCGTTTGAGCAGTGCACAGTTTCAAGCGAAGTTGTCCGAAATTACATTAAGAGAATTAGCCGGAAATCTTAATTTTTAATTATTTTTGATGCCAAAAAAGACAGAATGATTCCATACAATCCTAAAATTTGGTTCGCTTACATCTTTCGCCTTCACAAATCGGATACATTTAGAAATTTATATCCATTATTACTTTTAATTGCAGTTTACTCAGGTGCAATAGCTTATCTTGAGATTGAATATTTTAAATTAAAAGATACAAGCCAAGTCAAAAACCTTTATGTAATCCATACAACATTAGGTTTTGTAATCTCTTTGCTATTGGCTTACCGAATCAATTCGGCCTATGACCGTTGGTGGGAAGGACGTAAATTATGGGGAGCTTTGGTCAATAACAGCCGAAACCTTGCCATCAAACTTTCTGTTATGCTAAAGGATGAAAAAGATTTGGCCTATTTTAGAAAGTTAATTCCAAGTTATGCTTCAATGCTAAACAAACATTTAAAAGATGAAGAAACAAGTATGCAATTGTTTGATCATGTTGATTTAGTATTGGATCATCACAAACACCGACCGAATCAAATCGCTAAAATGTTGTTTCAAAAAATAAATGATTTGTACATTACCCATAAAATATCGGGAGATCAGCTTATCATTTTAAACAGCGAAATTCAATCTTTTACTGATATTTGTGGAGCATGTGAGCGTATCAAAAACACACCAATACCCTACTCCTACAGTACCTTTATCAAAAAGTTTATATTTATTTTCGTCTTAACTTTACCTTACGCTTATACATTTATTTTAGGGTATTATATAATTCCGGTAGTGTCTTTTATATTTTATGTACTAGCTAGTATCGAATTAATTTCAGAAGAAATTGAAGAGCCTTTTGGATACGATGATAACGATTTGCCAACAACAAAAATTTCAGAAAATATTAAAAAACATATAGAAGAAATATTATAAATTTCGTACGAAAAAATTTGCATGATTGGGACAAATTTTGGGACAAACTAACTTTGAACCTCACGAAACATTGATTATATTTGCGCCCTAGTCTGTATAGCGAACGGACGAAGTAATCTTGAAAAAAACATAAAATGAAAATATCTTACAACTGGTTAAAACAGTTCATTAAAATAGATTGGAAATCCGAGGAAACATCAGCATTACTAACAGATTTGGGTCTTGAAGTAGAAGTTGTTGAAAAATACCAATCGGTAAAAGGAGGACTAGAAGGAATCGTTGTAGGACATGTGCTTACTTGTATTCCACATCCTGATGCTGACCGCTTAAAAATCACTACAGTAGATTTAGGTGATGGAGTTCCTTTGCAAATTGTGTGTGGTGCCAGTAATGTTGATGCAGGACAAAAAGTACCTGTTGCAACAATTGGAACCGTTTTATATGATAAAGAAGGAAATACATTTACCATAAAAAAAGGAAAAATCAGAGGACAAGAAAGCCATGGAATGATTTGTGCCGAAGACGAATTAGGTCTTGGTGAAAGTCATGACGGAATTATGGTTCTTGACCAATCTATTCCAGCAGGAACTTTGGCATCTACTGTTTTCAAAATTGAAAATGATGAAGTTTTCGAAATTGGGTTGACACCAAACCGTGCAGATGCAATGAGCCATTTAGGAACTGCACGTGACTTAAGAGCTGGATTTTTACAAAGAGGAATCAATGTAGAGTTGATTACTCCATCAGTAAGTAATTTTAGAATTGACAAAAGAACTTTAAAGATTGATGTTGATGTCAAAGAAATTCAACTTGCACCTAGATATTGCGGAGTTACGATCTCAGGTATAACTGTAAAAGAATCTCCTGAGTGGTTAAAGAATAGATTGAAAGCAATTGGAATCAATCCAAAAAATAATATTGTAGATGTTACCAATTATGTTTTACATGATTTAGGACAACCACTACATGCTTTTGACGCATCAAAAATAAACGGCAAAATCATTGTAAAAACACTTCCAGCAGGAACTAAATTCACAACTTTAGACGATATCGAAAGAACTTTGCATGAAGAAGATTTGATGATTTGTGACGAGAAAGGACCACTTTGTATTGCTGGGGTATTTGGAGGAAAGAAATCTGGCGTAACAGAAACCACAAATTCAATCTTCTTAGAAAGCGCTTATTTTAATCCTGTAAGTATTAGAAAAACGGCTAAAAGACATCAACTAAACACAGATTCTTCTTTTAGATTTGAAAGAGGAATCGATCCAACCATTACTGAATATGCTTTAAAAAGAGCAGCTTTATTAATTCAAG
This sequence comes from Flavobacterium aestivum, assembly GCF_026870175.2. Classification (NCBI taxonomy): domain Bacteria; kingdom Pseudomonadati; phylum Bacteroidota; class Flavobacteriia; order Flavobacteriales; family Flavobacteriaceae; genus Flavobacterium; species Flavobacterium aestivum. The sequence goes on from NZ_CP113977.2 coordinate 3,295,927, forward strand.
AAGTAGCTGGTGGTGAAATCACTTCAGATGTAATCAACATTTATCAAAAGAAAATTGAGGATTTTACAGTATTCTTAAATTTTAAAAATGTTGCAAGAATCATTGGTCAGGAAATACCAAAAGATACGATCAAACAAATTTTAGCTTCATTAGAAATTAAAATAAATAGTGTTTCTGATGCTGGTTTGGGATTGGTAATTCCTTCTTATAGAGTTGATGTACAAAGAGAAATTGATGTAATCGAAGAAATTTTAAGAGTTTACGGTTACAACAATATTATTTTTTCAAAAAAATTAAATGCAACAGTTTCTAATTCTCCACGAAATGAGGATTACAAAGTGCAAAACATTGTAGCTACACAATTGAACTCTTTAGGGTTTCATGAAATGATGGCTAATTCATTGACTACAGCTTCATATATTCAACTTTCTGAATCGTTAAAAGAAGAGTACAATGTAACAATGTTAAATCCGTTGAGTAATGACTTGGCAACGATGCGTCAGTCTTTACTGTTTTCAGGATTAGAAGCCATATCTTATAATATTAACCGTAAGAATGCTGATTTAAAGTTATTTGAATTCGGAAAATCATACCATAAATTCCTTGCTGGTTACGGAGAAATCAAACATTTGACTCTTTTTCAAACTGGTAGCAAAAACAAAGAAAATTGGACAAATGCACAAAAACCATCTGATTTCTTTTTATTCAAAGGCTACGTAGAAGGTGTTTTATCTAGATTAGGTATTTCAAAAACAAAAAGCTTACCAGTATCTACAGATGTTTTCTCTGAAGGAATTGCTATTGGTTTAGGAAATGATACTTTGGTAGAATTTGGAGTAGTTAAGAAATCAGTTTTAAAACATTTTGGAATCAAACAAGAAGTTTTCTTCGCTGATTTTAATTGGGGTTCTGTTTTGAAATTAATGTCAAGCAAAATAAAATTTACTGAAATTCCAAAATATCCTGAAGTTCGTAGAGACTTAGCTTTGTTATTGGATCAAAATGTAACATATGACAGTATTTACACTATTGCCAGACAAACAGAAAAATCGTTATTGAAAGATGTCAATTTATTTGATGTATATGAAGGACAAAATTTACCAGAAGGTAAAAAATCATACGCATTGAGTTTCACTATTCAAGATGATACTAAAACTCTTGAAGATGCTCAAATTGACAAAATCATGAACAAGCTAATTAAGAATTTCGAAACGGAGCTTGGAGCTAGTTTGAGATAACCTATCATATTGTTTCTATAAAATACAAACTCCCAATCCTAAAATTTTAGGATTGGGAGTTTTTTATTCTCTTAATTTAATTTTACATGAATTTAATTAATGTGAAATTTATTATATTTATATCCACCGGAAAGCATTTTACTCATTGTATCTAAAATTAAGATTATGGAAATTAACAGAAAAATAAAGAGTAAAAAATTAAACGTAAGAGTTGATCTAACCGCTATGGTTAGTGTTTCTTTTTTGCTGATTATATTTTTTATGCTAGTTGGCGAATTGTCAAAACCGAAAACAATGGACTTAAGCTTACCTGATAATGGAGATATAAGATGTGGACCAATAGCTTGTTATAAAGGAGATCGTTCATATACAATTTTATTAGATGATAACAACAAAATGATTACTTATATGGGGTTGTTGTGCTGTCCTATTGAGAATCCAAAAGAAGTTAAATACGGCAAAGAAGGAATACGTAAAGAATTATTTTACATTAATAAAAAAGTGCATGAACATTCAGCCAGCATAGGAAAACCCAATAATGGTGTAATAGTATTTATTAAACCTAGTAAAAAATCTAATTATGGTAATTTGGTTAATATTCTAGATGAGATGAAAATAGCAAACATAGATTCTTATACAATTATTGATTCTTATACTCCTGAAGAAACAAAATTACTCGCATCAAAGTAACTTGAGATAATCTTTGTTAGAAAATATAAAATCCCAATACTGTTTTATAATAGTATTGGGATTTTTTTTATGCTTAAAATCAGCTTCTTCTCTCCTTTTATGAATATTCCATCTTTGGCAAATTCTTAATTAATGTTTTGAGCATAAGTAGAGCTTGTTTATAAATTCTTAATCACAAACTCACTTCTTCTATTTAATTCGTGTTGCTCTTCGTCACAAGAATCTTCTGGAATACATTTTACAATTGGCACAGACTCACCATATCCTTTGGCAAGAATTCTCTTTTTAGGAATTCCTTGTTCTAAAATATAATTTCTTGTAGCATCGGCTCTTTTTTGAGAAAGATCTGCATTGAATTTATCATTACCACGATTGTCTGTATGCGAACCAATTTCAACTACCATTTCTGGATATTTGTTCATTAATTCAACAACACGATTCAATATTTTTTTAGATTCTTTACGAATGTACCACAAATTGTAATCAAAATATATTGGATCGGTTTTAATGATTAATCGATCTCTATCTTTTACAACATCTTTTTCTGCAGCAATAATAGCAGCCATTTTTTCTTTTTTCTTGACAGCTGCAATTTCTTTTTCTTTTTTGTCAGCAGCCAGTTTGTCTTTTTTCATTTGCTCTTTGGCCTCCAAGTCTGCCAATCTTTTGGATTCAAGAGCAATAGCATCATCTTTTTTCTTTTGCTTTAACTCATTGGCTTCGGCAATCTTCTTTTCTTTAAGAGCAATCGCATCCGCTTTTTTCTTTTGCTCAAGAGCAACCAATTCGGCAGCTTTCAGTTGTTGCGCCAAAAGTAAATCGGCAGCTCTTTTTTGTTCAAGCGCTACTTGCTCTTCCTTTTTAATAATCTCCAGAAATCTAATTTCCAAAGAACCATCATTCAATTTATTTCTTTCACTCGAAATCTTGAGAGTCTTAGAATTCTCTGTATAATTTTCTTTGGTTGCAAATATGGAATAATTTGCTTCGCATTCAACAGTAAAACTGAATTTTCCATCTATAGCCGTGATTGCTTTTTCAATTTCCTGATTCTCGCCATTCTTCAAAATTACACTAGCATTTTCTAAAGCAAGATGAGTATCTACATCGGTAATAATACCAGCTATATATTGTTTACAATCTTCTACAAGCAAATCTTTTGTTTCCTTCAATGAATAAATATCATCTTTCCCTTTTCCTCCTGGTCTATCTGAAGAAAAGTATCCCTCTTTGCTCTCAGAATCTACATAATAAGCAAAATCATCATAACCTGAGTTTACAGGAAGTCCAACATTCAAGACTTTAGAAAATGAATTATCTTGAATTTCTGAAACAAAAATATCCAATGCTCCATAACCTTCATGCCCATTTGAAGAAAAATACAATTTATTATCATCTGAAACAAAAGGAAATTGTTCTCTTCTTGGAGTGTTTATTTTATCCCCAAGGTTAATTGGTTTTCCATAAACTGAACCATCTATTGATACACTAAAAATATCAAAAGAACCTAGTGTTCCAGGCATGTCAGACGCAAAATACAATGTTTTTTCATCCGGACTTAATGCAGGATGTTCTACGGAATAATCAGGACTATTGAAAGGCAATGCCACAATATTGGTCCATTTATTTTTCACATACTCAGCTCTAAAAATTTGAATGTTAGATATTTTGTCTGCATTCTTCCCTCTCCTACCATTAGTAGAATTGTTTCTGGTAAAATACATGAACTTACCATCCTTTGTAAAAATGGCATTCGATTCATGCATAGGCGATTTCAAATCTTTTGAGAAATAAGATACAATAGAATCATTTTGATTTATGTTTTTTAATGGAATACTAACTATATTCAGATACGATTCATTATTCCATTTATAGGTTTTATCAAAAAGATTTGGTTTCTTTTTAACTGCCGCAAAAATTAAATTATCTCCTAAAATAGTTGTTCCAAACTCTGAATTGGCAGTATTTAAAGCTAAATTGCTAATAGTATATCTTTCGCCAATAGCAGAAACATTTTTTAAGTTTTTGATTTCACTATCCATTTTTTTTAAAGCTTCATTGTTATTTGAAGCAACAAAAAAATTGCGCATGACTTTTTCTGCCTCAGTATAATTTCCTTTGGCCTTCAAAGTTTGGGCATATCGAAAATAGAATTCCTCATTGAGTTCTTTACCAGCACTATTCGCTAAAAGAGCATATTGTTCTCGAGCTTTATCATAATCATTGGTAAAATAATAACAGTCTCCTAATTTTTGAATTATTTCTGCAGTTTGATTTTTTGAACTTACTTTTTCATACAACGGAATGGCTTCGCTATAATACGTTTTCTCAAATAAACGATTCGCTCTTAGCAAATCCTGTTGCTGAGCTTGTATGAATTGGATTGAAAATATGATTAGGAGTATATATATTTTTTTCATGTGGAAATAATATTTGTTTTTTAAAGGAACATGGTCGCCATCATAAATTATATTTTGAAAATTAAATTTTGGCGAATTCATTTTTTACTTTTTAGAAGAACCTAGGTGATTTATCGTATCCTTTACCTAATAAATCCAAATTATAAAATAATCCAATTTCATGTGAACCTGAATCAAATTGACTAAGATTTGAAACAGTATAATCGTAAGAATAACCAATTCTTAGATTTGGAGTTACATTGACATTCATCAATATACTTGCAGAATCATTAAATCGATAAGCAACCCCAAGCTCAAATTTTTCATTGTACAATACATTCGCCGTTAAATCAACAGATACTGGAGCACCAGTTACGAATATTGCTATGAAAGCCGGTTTTATTTTAAAAGATTCATTAATGTCAAAAACATATCCCCCTGTGAAATAAGTATGAATCTCTTGAGGTCCGAAAGAATTAATGTCCGATCTTTCTTTTATATGTTCAGCTGAAAGTAAGTTTGGAGCCGAAAGTCCAACATAATATTTATCCGTAAAGTAATAAGCTCCTACCCCAATGTTTGGAACTGTTTCATTTACATTTTCTGCAAATGCTTTATCTGTAGCAATATCACCACTATTCAATCTGAAACCATTAAAGTTGGTGCTTATAGAAGTAAAACCTGCTTTTACTCCAAAGGAGAAATTATGTTTTTCATTCAATTGAAGAATATAAGCAAAATCGGCAAAGAAGTTAGTTTCCTTTTTAGCACCATCACCGATATTGTCAGAAATTAAAGAAATTCCAGTTTCTATCTTTTTATTTATGGGAGTATGTGCAAAGACCGTTAGTGTTTTTGGTGCTCCTTCAATTCCTGTCCATTGAGAACGATACAAACTTCCTAAATTAAGAATTGCAGGAGTAGCTGTTGCATAAGCAGGGTTAACTACACTCATATTGTTCATATACTGAGTGAAATGTGGATATTGCTGAGCGGTTACCTTTAGTATGGAAAGGAAAAAAAACACAAGAAGTATTATTTTTTTCATTTGAGTAAAATTATAAGTAAAAAAATGGAATTATCGGTTTAAATAAAGTTTACCTTGTTTTGGAGGCAAATTGTCTTTATTATAATGGATAACATAAAAATAAACTCCTGTAGGTGTATTGCCATCAATAAAATTTGAATTAGAATTTTTTCCGTCCCAATCTGGTTTGTTGATATCTCCTTTGAATAAAACATTTCCATATCTATTGAAAATTTCTAAGGTGTAATTCGGGAATAGAAACTCGATGTCTATAATTTGAAAGGTTTCATTAATCCCGTCTCCATTTGGTGAAAACCCATCTGGAATAAAGAAATTCTCAGGTGTTGCAGTACAATCGGTAAGTGAAACCGTTGCTTCCAATGCATATGAACGACAATTTGTGATTGAAGAAGTATCAATTCCGTAATAGGTAAAGCCTTCTTTAAGTAAATTGCTACTAGGCAGTAGTGTTCCGTTTGTGGCAGCATCATACCAAGCTAGATTTCCAGATGCCGTTGTATTATTGGTTAAGTTTTGAATTGTGGGTTTGTCAACACCGCAAAAATTTTGTCCACTTGGAGTCAAAACTGGAGCAGCAACTGTATTAATAAGAACGCTAATTGGTGTTGCATTTGATTCGCAACCTGTTGTTGCATTCCCTTCTTTTAAAGAATAATTTGCTGTTGTCAAAAGTGCAGTTGAAGCTAATGGTGTTGCATTTGTTGCAGAGTCATACCATTTGTATTGGCTACCGTTTGGAGTCAAATTAGCCACAGTTGCTAAATTGGTTTCGCAAAATTCTTGATTACTAGCTGTTGGGCTATTTGGAATCGAGTTTATTACAAAATTTTTAGGAACAGAATTTATAATCGTTGAACAACTATTTCCTGTATTGGTTAAATCGGTTATGATTAATGTATTATTCCCAGTAGTCGAAAGGGCTGCAGCTGGAATTGAAAAACTAGTATTTCCTGCACTAACAACCAAAGGGATTGTCTGTGAACCAATTGTATTGGCACCCGATACGGCATAACTCAAAGTTATATTAGTTAAAGTTCCTAATCCAGAAAGTTGAACGTTTAAGGGTTGACCTAAACAACCATCTTTTACAGTTACAGCCATACTACTAACATCCGGTAATGCGTTAACAACAAAAACTTTTGGCTGAGTTGAAGTATTCGAGCAATTCGTTAATAAGTTTGTAATACTGGCAATTTCAATTGTTGTGTTTCCTGCTTTTGGGATTAAATTAGGAGCAATGCTAAAAGATGCAAATCCGCTAGTTATGTTTAAGGTTATAGGAACAGCTGTAGCAATATTATTGTCTCTTAGATTGTAACGAATATCATAATTCCCGTCTGCAAGATTAGAATTACCGACGAAATTTACATTTACAGGATAACCTTGGCATACTGGATCAATCATCAAAGTAGTACTGTTAATTTGTGGTGTTGCATTATTTTGCACACTAATCATTTTTAAACTTGATTCACATCCTGTTATTATATTTACTTCCTTTACATAATAATTTCCAGTAATTAAAGGTGTTGTACTAATTAGAGGAACAGTACTAGTAGCCGAATCAAACCATTTATATTGATTTCCTTGTGGATTTAAATTGGCTACCGTTGGATTATTTGATGAGCAAAATTTTTGATCATTGGCAATAGGAATAGATGGTGTTGGATTTACTACAAACGTTGTCTGGTTTCCTGATGCTCTCGAACACCCAGTTAAAGAATTAGTAATATTAACGATAGTAAAAATAGTTGAATCCACTTTTGGAATATCAGTTGCTGGAATATCAAAAGTTGCTTCTCCCGCAACTACAGTTAGAGGTATAGTTTGAAAAGTCCCGTTATTTACTCCCGAAAGACTATAATCAATAATAATGGAAGTCAAGGTTCCTAACCCTTTTAGATTAACAGTTGCTTTGTTACCTTGACATACAGGTTTGATGGTTGTGGCTAAACTCGAAACAACAGGCAATGGGTTTACAATAAAATCTTTAGGAGGAAGTGTTACTGAATTGGTACAGCCTGTAGTTTTATTTGTGATGCCTGTGATGGTAATAGTTGTTGTGCTACTTTTAGGAATTAAAGCAGTAGGAATAGGAAAATCCCCTAGTCCTCCCGAAACATTCATAACTGCATGGATTGCAGTTGCAGTATTACTCCCAGTTAAATTGTAAACAATATCATAACTCCCATCAGTAAGATTTGATGTTCCTAAAAGTCTAACTATTGCATCAGAAGTTTGACAAACTGCATCTATTGTAAGCGTAGCATTATTAATCTTTGGTAACGGAAAAATGGACAAAACAGTATTAGCGGTGGTTCCCATTATATTATTGCAAGCAACTCCTGATTCAATTTTAAAATCTACAATTTCGATAGTATAATCGCTAACCATTTGAAAATCAATCGGTAGAATATCAAATTTTATTACCCCACTACTGCTGTTTGCAGTTGTTTGCTTTGTTACCACTGCTCCTGTAACATGATTGGTAATTTTATAAGTGATTGTGTAACTAGCATCTGCTATACTTTGTGTACCTTGTTTAAGAGTTGCTTTATAAACAATGGTGCTAGCAATTTCATTTTCACAGATATTTGGACCTACTGTAAGAATAGCTCCAGTCAAATCAAGTTGTTTTTCTATAGTTATATCTATAGTTGAAGATTTATCATCGCAGTAAATATTTGCTGATTTTACAGTGTATTCAAATGTATAAGTACCGGCTCCTTTGGTATTGTATATATTTTGAATATCAATAGTTGAATCTGTATCATTACTAATTTCTGAAGTTCCAGTTTTTTCTGACCAAACTCCTCCAGGGTCAGCTCCTGTTAATCGATTGTTTAAATCAAAGTTTGTGTAATTGTTAGTTTTATTAGAACACACAGCAAAATTTTCGAATTTTCCTGGAACAGGGGCTCTAAATATATTAACAGTTACTGTCGACTCTTCAAATGCATTACATGTTGAACCAATTGGTGATAGAACTCTATAGGTATAAGAATAAGTTTTATTTGGAATTGGAACTTTCGTATCGAGGTTGTTTTTTGTTAATCCTCCAGAGTTATCATTATCCGTCCAAATACCATTAATTTGTGGTGATGGTACAGTTATTCCTTTAAAAATTCCAAACAAATTTTCAATTGTATTATTACAAGTGGAACGCTCAGGACCAGGAATTCCTGCATATGCTCCAATAGTCACTGTTATTTGTGCGGTATCAGTACATCCTAATCCATCAGAAACGGTATAGATATATTTGTAAATACCACTTTTAGTAATTAGTTGAGCATTTAGAATACCGGTTGTACTATTTAAACCTCCCGATTTATCAACATCTGTCCAAATTCCTCCAGATGTATGAGAGCCTAATTGTAAATTCAAATCTATAGATTTGCTCGAATTATCTGCAATATTACAAACATTTAAAGTGTTATTATCACTTCCAGCAATTCCCGCACACTGAGCATTTACATTAATGGAACAAAAAAAAAGTATAAAGACACTTAAATAAATAGATAAAGGAGATGGGCAAGGGATAGGTAATTTTACTGCCATAAGTTGTGTTAAATTTCTTCAAAAATAAGCTATTTCGAATAAATTAACCTAATGACCACATGTTTTTAATGTTTAAAAGTTAAAAAAATAACAAATTATTTCTTTTTTATACCATAAACAAAAAAAGCGCCGCTAATAATCGCGAAAATTCGGAATGTACATTTTTACAATTCGGAATGTTCACAATTTTTTTCAAAAATAATGAAAAACGCCCGTATATGGGCGTTTTTTTTATGTGGTAGTTGTATACCATTGTTTGTGTAGCATTATGTCCGTATAAGTGGCTACATTGTTGAGCTGGGCGTTTAGTTCAACCTTTGAAGCTCCTGCAAACGGATTACTTAGCGGGGTTTTGGTTTCAACCCATTCGCAAAGCTCAATAATAGACGATTTATTTGATGTAAAGTAAAAATAATTAGTGTTATCCAATACCTGTAAAACATCTAAATAATCACGCAATTTCCAGTAACTTTTATACGTTCCGGCTTCAGTCGATAAATACGGTGGGTCAGCCAAAAACACAACGTTTTCAGCATTCTTATACTGGTCAAACAAAGTCTTATAATCTTTTTGGACAACTTCTAACCTTTCCAAATAACCGTCTGCGTTATACTCTGTTTGCCTGATGCAATTATACAAACTAGACGTTTTTATCTGCTTTAGCGATGTGGCATACTTCATTGAAAACATAATTGAGCTTGACAAAGTGATATAATCAATATAACCGACCATTGCTTCAGCTTCAATTCGTGCGATAACTTTATCACGCGCATCACCAGTAATTTGTTTGTCCTTTGGCCAGTCTTTCAATATGATGCGCAAATCAGCAATTAAAACGTTTGTTTTGCTAATGTTTTCAAGACGTTCACGATAATTGTCGAAATCATTGTAAACAACTTTTGCATCGGGATATAACGCCTTAACCGTATGCGAAAGTAGTCCGCTACCACCAAATAAATCGACATAAATAGCGTTTTTTGGGTAATCTTTTAAAGCTGTTTTAAACTCGTTTAAAAATCTTCTTTTTTGCCCCATAAATGGCAGGGGTGCTGAGTTGTATTTTTTCATTTTTATGTTACTTTTTTGAGTTTTTAGTTTGATTAAATGATTGGTTTTTACTATCTTTACATAGTAATCATGTGTTAAATATTACACTCCATTCATTGTAAATTCTGTTTGCAATATGTGCCATCATTAATGGAGGTACTGACATCCCTAATACATACTGAATCTTTGCGCATTTGTTGCTTCCAAAGTCATAATCAAGGGGGAAACTTTGTGCTAAAATCATTTCAACTGAGTTCATACGTCTTGGTTCGTCAAATAGTGTAAGCTTAGAGCCTTCACTACTAGCGATAGTAGGAATTGGTTTATGCCCATACACAAATGAGCTATTGAAATTTGAGCATCGGTTTTCTGTGCGCTCCAACACATAAGCGTAAGTTCTATCACCATAAATCCTACTATCCCATATCCTTTGGTCATGATCTGTCCAATTAGCATCATTTAAGCCTTTTGTGCGTATTTTATCGAACGGAATAGGTTCAAGTCCGTATTTCATATTTAAGGCTGGGAAATCGCCAAAAAGTAGCCCGAATGGTTTAGGTAATCGATCTGCTAAATCTTTCCTTATTGCAATAAAGAAAACACGCTCCCTTCTTTGTGGTACTTCCATTTGTGAACTGTCAAGCTCAAACTCCTGAACCAAGTACCCGGCTTTATCAAATGCTGTCAAAATTTTGCGTACATAATCCCTGGCATTACCTTTCAAAATTCCCGAAACATTTTCGGCCAATACTATTTTAGGCTGAAGCTTTTCGGCTAGTTCGATAAAATCAAAAAACAGAGTATCTAAAACTTGTTCTGCCTGTCCTTCTTTGAATTTCTTTTCTTTACCCCAATCTTTTTCACGATTACCAGCCATTGAAAAAGAGCTACACGGTGGCGACCCGTCCAATATATCAAGCTCATAAAGTTCAGGTGGCAAGTCAGTTCGGTTTTTGAATGTTTGGATACCTTCGATAAAAGTAAACTTTGGGTTGTGATTTCTTAGGTAGAGTTCCGCCATACGTGGGTCGATTTCATTGATACCGATAACATCGAAGCCTGCAAGCTTGTAACCCATTGTAGAACCACCTCCACAGGCAAAGCAACTAAATACTTTGCCCTTGTTTTTAGAAAATAAGGCGTCTGCCAATTTCCATCGGTAATTAAATGTTTCCATTCGTTGTTTGATTGATGATTGATGATTATATTTGCACCTCTCACATCTTAAAAAGTTATAAATGCAATAAAGCCACAACCAGAAGACTTATGTCCTCCGACTGTAGCTTTATTGCAACAATTTTAATTAAGATGTGAGAGTTTTTTTTAAATGTTGGAGGACTATTTTTTACTTCCAATTGTCCTTCTGAGAAGCCAGTCTATTTAGAAATATCCAGTAAACCTTACATTACACGACTTGTTGTTTCTTATAACTAAATATTGCCGCTCCTGTATAGCTTCCGGTAGTAGTTCCTTGAAAATAAAAAGTAGCTTTTTCGTTATTAACAATTTTGACAGAGCCTACAAGCATGTTGTCCCCAAATAGAGTTATAGTTCCTACAAATGTATCAGAGAAACTACTATTGCTAAGTATAGGTAAAGTAAAATCTATATAGCCAAATCCAGCCGTTGTGATGTTTAAAGCTAGAGGTACAGTAACGGTTACAACATCTTTTACTTGAGTATAAGAACCTTGTTGAGTAGAAGATGAATCTTCTAATTGGTACGGGTTTGAAAAGGTAGGAACAAAGACATTAGAGCTAAAATCCAAGTCGCTTGTCAATGCTATAACCTTAACCCCAGTTACATCAGGGAAATTAAATGTAGCAGTACCGTTGGAAGCTTTAGCTAAATTTATCTTGTTTATCTTAGTTCCGTTGGTGTACTTCAATTCTCCTGAGTTACTTATATTAACACTACCAGTGCCATCTGAAGTCTGAAAACCTAAAGAGTTTAATGTAAAAAAATGATTACCAGAATTTAACCAAGAAATACCCTCAGACCATGTTAGTCTTAACTGCTCACTGGTACCAACTTTTTTTAATGTTATGCCGTGGCTAGACTCATCATTTACCCCTAAAACATTGTCTAAACCACTAGGAGGTGGCAAATCACTTGTGGTAGCTAACGTATGTGTTCCTACTTTAAAGGGAACTCTAATATCTGAAAAACCTACAGTACTAGGATTTAAGGTTAATCTATTCTGACTACTTGTAGTATAGTCAGAAACTTCAAGATAGATATTACCATCATTTACTCTTATAGTAGAATGTAATTCTGATTCTGAATTATCATCAGAAGAGATTCTAACACCTTGATTTTCTATCGCCAAAACCCTCTCAAAATCTCCGTTTCTTACAGTAAAATTTGTAAAGGTAATACCTTTACCTACGCTCATAATATCAGCGTAACTATCTCCTACCTCTGCATGAGTTCCTATATTTAGAACACCTTGAAAATCCTGAGTACCCCCAGGACTTGGAAAAGGAATTTGTTTTACATCACCATCTTCATTTATACACAATGCGTTGTGTGCTGGACTTCCTGACGGTACTTCCTTAAAATTTAATTCTGTTTTAAATGTTTGTTTAGCCATTTTATTTAATTAAAAGTTACTTCTGAAATGTCTTTAGTTTCTATAATTTCAGTTTTGGTTATTTTTTTGAATGCAACTACTCCATTTACAAATGAGAGTGTAATTTGTTCTTTATCATTCTCCGAATTAGTGATAGTTATACAATCACTTGTAATGATTTCTTCTAATTTTTCAAGCCTTTTATTTAGCTTTTTTAATTTTTTAAGTGTTTTCATATTCTAAAATTCCAGTTGATTAATTATTTTAAAACTATTTAATAATGAGGTATCGCCACCTAAATATTCGCCATTGATAAATTGACCTTCAACAATTCCCATCACAAAATCAGTACGTTCTAAAATATCAGGATTTGAACCTCGTTTGAAGATTATAAAATCGCCAATTACAACTATCCTAACTTTTGCAAACAATTCATGATGCGCATTTTTATTAATCAAATGATCGTCCAAAACCGCTTTACTGGCTTTACCATTAAGTAAAGCATCCATTCCCTCTATACTTGAAGCTGGTATTTTATCGTTCTTATGCCAAAAGGAATCCCAAGTATCCCAAAATTGTTCTTGGTTGGGCTTTAATCCCGTCCTAAACCAGTTTTTTATAACGTTTAAGCTTACTATTGCCATTTTTGTATATTGATTATTATTTTGACACTAAAATAAAGTTGAAGTCTAACGCTTGAACCCCTCCCATATCATCTACACCTAGTATAAAGCAATTATGCTCTCTACTGAATATAATATAGGATGTACCAATATCTATTGATCTATTCCCATTCCTACCTTCTAAAGAACCTAATACAGCATAGTTTGCCGTACCTACACTAGGAAATGTAATCAAGTATGTTGATTCTCCAATCGGGTCCCCAAGAGTAAAAAATCCTTTGTATAGTATTTCTGATTTTGGGATTGTTGGCATTGTTGGTTTGTTTTTAACATATGCATCATTATTCACATCCGTTACATTCATATCAGCCTGTACATTTACTTCCGCACCTCGTGCAATTGTACCTAGTTTTTCCTCAATTACTCCGACCCTTTGCTCAATTACCCCAACCCTTTGTATGAGTGAGTCAACCACGGTTTTTTCGGCTTTTTTCGCCAGTTCTTCCACTATCAGCGAAGTCGGAAAAGCACGTTTGAAACTTGTCCAGGGAAAGGAAGTGGTAGCCACTCCAAAAGTGGCATAACGGGTATAATACACCTCATTAACATTGCCGTTTTCAAACTCCTTGCTTTGAGCTTGCTGTACAATAATCACATTGGTATCTACAATACCCGAACGAAACTCGAGTACTTCGCCATTGATATATACAACGCCATCGCTTACGGTAGAACCTGTAAGCGTACAACCTTTTATAATGACCATGTCTCCCGCCAATGCTCCCAAACCATTATACAACTTGTAAGCCGTTTGCATTTGGTCGAGTACATCAACATCCATCGGAAAACCTCCAGCTTGTATGAAATTAAATGAATTCATATTACTTCTATTTTATATCGTTTGCCACCTGCTTTATAAAACTCAATCAAGGCTTTTAATTCATAAGGTGAAGTGTTAATTATTTCTTGTGGTGCATAAACTATAAAATCGACACCGGTGTCAGCATAATCTGAATTTTGCCACAGGAACATAGTTCCCAAATATCTCGGTCGGTTTTCTCCTTTGGTATAGAGATATTGCCGTTTATGTCGATTACCGTCGCCTATGTATATACGTCTTCGTGAAACGTCCAGCTTATCATTTAGTACTTTTCTTAAGTAGCATATCTGCCCTGTGTGCTGTACTTTATACAAATTGTCATTCCTGAAAATCGACCATTTGTAATACAAAGAATCAATCGGGACCAGGAGCGATTGTAAATACGCTACTAATAATGGCTTTCGCAAAAAAGTTGGAAGCATCAATACCGCCAATCGATTAAAATCTACTTTATACCACATACGTTATATTGTCAAAATTTGCCACCTCATAGTAGCCGCTTTCTGGAATTCCTTTTACATTAACGGGCTGTGGCGTTCCATAACCTCCAATCGTTGGGTCTATCCAACAGGATTGCACTGCTAGAATATTCGGAATTCTAACCCCTTCCACCTTTTGCAACTTATCTATGAGATGTGCCAGAACCAACTCCCCGTTAAAGGGTAATTCTTTCATATACTCACTTATTGCCTTTTCAACTGGTCTACCACCGTTTAAAATCGAATTCCCAGAAGCATCTATCAATAAAGGGTCTCTGTAAATTTGTAAAGTCAAATACAAGCGATCAGGTAAATAATTAATAACCGTAACCTTTACACCTGCGTAACGCACTTCATCTATATACGTATCGAAAGCGTTGCGTTGCACATTGGTAATAGGAGCAAGAACACCGCCCTTTTCTCCTGCTATTTTAATGATGACCCGACTATCTTTCGATCCTTCAATAACTGCTGCATATTTCACAATTTTACTTGCTTCAATTTGTTCATCGGTGGCGGTTCCGTTGTTAAACTTATCGCTGTCAGGCATTAAGTCAAACCCGTATTGAAATGCCAATGCCATAGTTCTATACCAAGGAAGCGTGCCGCTTTTTTGTTCTAATAATTCGGTTTGAAGTTCTTTTTTATGAATATCAAAAAGGGTTTCAAGTGTCCAAATTCCAAAGGAAACCACAAACACAATCAAACGATATATAGCCACTTTACTTTGTGAAGTCAACCCTGCTAAATTTTCATTTGCTGTAATACTCCCAAAAATTTCGTTTTGTATTTCTGTTACTGTTCTTGCCATTATCTTACCGTAAAATTTGTTTCTATTATCATACTTCCTATACCTACTGTAGGATAAACCGTTTCATTAATCGAAACTGATGTAGCCGGAATGTTTTTTAATGCAACTAATATTCTAGCATTTTTAGGTAAATCAGGAACATCAATAAAAGTCCCTGCAGGAACATCAATAGTAAGTGAACTATTGTTTTGCAAAGCCAAAGTCAAAGCATAGTCAATTGTTCCGTAAATCCAAACAGAAATATCAAACCAAGATTGATTATTATGTGTTTGCAGTTGTGTCATAGTTTCCAATTACTTCTATACCCGTTGGGGTAATGGTTAAATCATTCAATACAAA
This sequence comes from Flavobacterium aestivum, assembly GCF_026870175.2. NCBI lineage: Bacteria > Pseudomonadati > Bacteroidota > Flavobacteriia > Flavobacteriales > Flavobacteriaceae > Flavobacterium > Flavobacterium aestivum. The sequence goes on from NZ_CP113977.2 coordinate 3,311,605, forward strand.
TCCATCAGCTTCTAACTGAACACGGATGTCCCTGTTTAAAAATCTATCTATTACACCGCTTTTAGCTTTATGTAAATTCGCTCCAAGTTCAGGGTTTTCTTTCCATTGGCCTTGCTCACTTTTTAAAATCAGTTCTACGTGTTGGGCTTCGGAGCCGTCTACAACGAAATCACCGTTCATAAACATTAAATCGCCATCCTGGTCTAATAATAAATCGTTCATATCAACTTATCATTACGCTATTCAAGTTTCCTGTAACTGGTCCACCACCGCTTGGAGCTATAAGCCCACTTGTATAGGTTATTTTCAATTCTTTTATTTCTTCAATAACTGCCTGAGCAATTTTGTCACTAATTCTTTCTAACGAAGCATTATGATCTAATTGCTCAGTTTGTTCAGCTTGAAAGGCTGCTTTTATTTTATTCTTTAATCTTACCTCGTTTAAAGCCATTTTAAAATCATTTTAAAAATTGATTAAATCGGTTTTCTATATCTATGAACTGCTGAAGGTTTATGAGCTGAATTGTAGGCCCATTATTCGTTGTGAATTTCATTGCCTTAATAGCTTTCAACAAATCACCCATTAGCTTTTTCATTGTTTCATTTTCTTTCTTCAGTAAAAAACCGTCCTGGTCTATCTCGAAAATGGTATTATCTTTTTTAAGTGTTAACTTATTTTCGTCCATTTCAAAAGTGGAGTTTTGAATTTTTACAGTCAAAACTTCAATTTCACCAGTATTGGCAATTACCGCAGTTTCTTTATTAATGAAAATCACACACACCAAGCTTCCAACTTTTGGTATTTGCAAAATCCCGCCGTTATCACTATCCGCCTGAAGATATACATCGAATAATTTAGCAGAACCGTCCAAAGGGATAACATCACACGTTTTTTCTTCCGTATCTACCTTTTCGACTGTACCGACTTTGGCATATACTTCATCGTCAGTTTTCGCTAAACTTTGAATAATTTCTTTCATTACTTAACTTCTACACTTAAAGGCTGTCCAAGCTCTATCTTTTGACGGAAACCATTCATACCAAATTCAATTTCATTTTTCTTAACTAAATAGATTCCGCTATTTCCATCGCTGGCATAAATTTCAACATCATCGCATTTTTTTACCATTAGTTGCCCAAACGTTTCAAAGCTTCCTTTAAAACCACTTTGCTTATACCTTTCTAAAGCCTGGTTAGCATATTTTTTTAATTCAGCTTCATTTAATCCATCAATACGGATTTTAATTACATCACCGTCGCTGTCGCCTACTTCGACGTAGTTTTTTTTATGCTTTGCGCCAAAACTTGTCGCTTCTACTTTGGCTCTGATTTCTTCCTTTTCCCTATACTCAAAATTTTCGGAAACAATATTTTTCCCGTGTTTGAATAGTATTTTGTTTTTTGCATCAGTTGGATAACTCAACCCAACGTACATCACACTTTTATTATCTACGGTTCTGAAGTACGATTGAAGCATGTGCTTTTCCTTCAGTTCCTGTAATGCTTCTGCCACGGTAGGCTTAGTTACCCGATAAAGTCCTAAAGGAATGTTTTCAATCAATTTAAAATCCATTCCAGTACCGGAAAGCAAATCGCTAATCACATCTTTAAGCATAGCCTTTTTATACGATTGCGGTTTTGCTTTTTTTTGCTTCAGTATAAACATTCCATCTTCACACTTAATCTTTACCGGGTTCTTAGCGTCCACCGTTCTTATGAAGCCTGTAAAACGTATATCTAACTCATCATTATAACCTAATTTTACAGTAATTTTATCGCCTCTTTTTATGGGTGGCTTATCGGTTCCGTTGTCAGCACCTTCCCATTTTATTTTTTTTGGTAGTTCAATTTCGCAGGTATCAGTTAAGGTGGTCACATCTTCAACAATTTTGCAAGATGCTACCGCATTAAAAGCCCAAGTTTTGTCACCCGCGATAATTATTTCACTACTTAACTTTAACATTGTCCTGTTTTAACTTAATTTCATAAGGCGTATCTGAAAGCATCGAAATACTCACACCTTGTCTGTTACTATGCGTTTCCTGGACTAAATTGTAATTTTTGACAACTGCGGAGCGAATTCCGAAAATTTCTAAAAAATCGCTTTGAACTTCTATCGCATCTTTAAGCTTTAAATACTTGTGCAACGCCCTAATTTTGTCCGCTGGGTAATCATAACTTGCTTGCGTTTCGTCACCTTCTCTGTAATTGTTTATCCCTGCTTCAATTGATATGGAATAATCCCCGTCACTTATATATTCCTTAATTGTACCGTCTCTTCCTTGCAAAGCTGTGGTAACTATATTTTTTTCCTGATTAATACTGATTACGCATTCGATGAACTCAAAATCTTGTAACCCTTTGTAACGGAATCCCAACGAGGTTAACCAGTAAGAACCCATTAAATCGGGAATCTCTTCAAATGGAGCTCGTCCGTCCGTTTCAGTGGGTTTAAAAGGTTTTGCAAATTGAAATGCTAATCTGAAATCTGTGTTTTCCATTTTAATCTTCTAATGCTAAAGTGTAATCCGCTACACCTGTTAATAATGCTTCCCTTACAGCTCTTACAATCGCTTCTTTATCCATTGACATGCCGTTTTGATTGTAAATATTAATCGTTTCAACAAGCTTTGTAATACTTAAATTCCCGACTGTTTTACCGCCTTTACCTTCGCCTTTTTCTTTTACAGATTTGGCAGCAACTCCGCCAATGGTTCCAGCTTTTGGAACTGATCCTTTTGTTACATCAAACATATTGGCGACATCCATTCCGCCCGGCTTAATTTTGCTGTCCGGTTTCGCTTTTGACTTATCGTCTTTGTCTTTCGGGTGGTCTTTATCAAAGCTTGCAGCTCCTTTTTTCTCACCTTCTTTGTACGCCGCTTTTACGTCGGTCATTCCTTCACTTGAAAACAACGATTTCAAAAGTTTTTTAATCGGTGAGAATACTGCGGAAAGCTTGTCCATGATTTTATCAAATAACCCTACAATCCAATCCCAAACACTACTAAAAGCGTTTTTAATTGGCTGTATCAGCCATTCATCAATGAAGCTTACAAAACCCGAAAAAACAGTGCTAAACCATTGCCACAAACCACTAAAAAAAGAACCTATTGCCTGTAACGCAGCGCTTACTTGTTCAACTATCCAATTAAAAACCCCGACAATGAAATCTTTAATTGTTGTGAAGATTGCGACCGCTTGTTCATAATACCACACAAATACTGATACAATACCATTGAAAACCCATTTTACAAAGTCAAATATTTTGCTCCAAACGAATTTGAATACATTCCAGTAAGCCATGAAAATTGGTTTTACAATCTGATTCCAAACACGATCTACAACGACACCGATGTTATGAAAAACTGCTTTACCAGCTTCCCAAACTCCGAAGAGTATTTCACGGAATCGTTTTGAGTGGTCCCACAGTAATTTTATAATTACTATTATGGCCGTTATTGCCGCAATTATCCACCCAATTACAGGTATATTCATTATGGCGATTGAAAAGGCTCTTACACCACCTGAAGCGCTTAACATTGCATTACGGACTGAACCGACTGCACTTGAATAGATTCTTGACGCAATTGCTCCAATAGTCATTTGTGCATTTATGGACATAATCTTTTCACGATACCAGGAAGCAATCCTTCCACCAATTCCCATACCTACGGTATTTGTAGCAGTGGCAACCGTATCAGCTTCAGTGGCCACAGTTTTAACAAACAAGTTCGGAAGGAATGCTTCAAGCGTGGACTTTAAAGCGATGTAACCTCTCGAAGCTTCACCAACGGCAGCCATACCCGAAAATATTTGTTGAGTAGCCGGAAGCATCGATTCAGTAAGGTTAAAAAAGCTGATTTTTACGTCTTCAAGTTTTGCCTTCCATCGGTTCATTTGTTCCTGGTAGCTACCCATTACCACATTAGCCTGGTCAACTGCTGAATTTGTGTTTGTGATTTGTTTAGCCAATTCGTCAGCGGTATCAGCTCCTTTAATCATTGCAATACCAGCGGCCATGTTTTCTTTACCGAAAACTTTAGTCATTAAAGCGGTATCGTTCATTACCGGACGAAGCAATCTTAAACGGTTTGTTAATGGGATGCTTGCATCTGCTAATTTCAAAGTGCTAATTCCGTATTGTTTTAAACCTTCAGTAGCATCTTTACTTGCGAACCTTCCTTCAGACAAAGTGGTTAAAACGTTTCGTAAAGCGACACCGCCTTCAGAACCTTTTTTACCTGCCTTATCTAAAAGCTGAATTTGGGCGTTTGTTTCCACAAAGCTTAATCCTGTTGTTTTGGCGACCATTCCGACTTGTTCCAAGGCTGACTGAATTTGTGGCAATTCTGCTGAACCGGCTTGCGCACCGGCAGCCATAACGTTCATCATGTCCGCCATAACTTTTGCGGCTGCAATTGGGTTTTCAGTACTTACACCGAATTGGTTCATCGCGGTTGTCAAAACGTTTGTAGCCGCCACAGAATCACCGCCCATCGACTTGGATAACACGTTTACGTTATTACCCATTATTTTCATAGCTTCAGCATTTTTGGCGATTGCTGGGTCAAGCTGTGAAAGGATTAATTTGTATGATTCAACGTTAGCAGAAGCATCAGTCCCAAATGTTTTGGCTGTGCTTCGTGCTGCCATTTCAATACTTTTAAGAGCGTCACTGGTTACGTTTGTAATGGCCGATAGTTCGGACATTTGAGAATTTAGAGTAATTCCCGGTTGAATTACTTCATCTAAATTTTGTTTTAATTGATTGAACCCGTCAGCAGCTAAATTGACTGATAAAAGCGCCTTATAACAATCACCGAAAACCTTCGTGGTTTTTTGAGTAGATTCCTGAATTTCATTAAGCCCTGTATTTATTCCACTAAAGACAGCATTGCCGTTTGTGGTAAATTGTAGGCCAAAAGGTAAAACAGTACTCATTTTTTGTTATCTTTGAATAATCAATTAATTATTTGATATGGTGCGTTATAAATTATCCCGTATGGGATGGGCATTTTCTTTAAGCTTTATCGTTTCAATCATTTTACCTGTGTTACTACCTTTCACGGTGGTTTTTTGGTTTGCAGTGGCTGTATTCACGTTTGCAAACAAGTGTTACAGCAGTTCTACTAACCACCGAACATTACCTTAAATAATTCCGCTTGGTTTTTTAACCGCCATTCTTCCAACCATTGTGCCTGAGCACGTAGTTTTGACCATTCGCTTAATTGTAGAGTTTCAGGATTTACAGAAAAGTTTGCCCTGATAAGTGCATCACCTTTCATTTTTTCCGCATCAGGATTTTCTTCGGAAGGCTCTCCGGTAAGAGAGCCTATAAGTTTTTTACGGTAACACTAAATGAGTTCATGTGTTGTGCCAAACTTTCCACCGCTTTAAGCTTCAGGAAGTCACGTTTGTTGATGTCGTCATCAGCAACAATTACACAGTTATCATATAAGGACACAGTTCCTTTAATAGCGTTCTTTTCTCCAATTGAGCCAGTTGCTTCCAATGTTTTGAAATCCGGTTCTTTGAAAATTGCATTATATTCCTGGTCACCTTGTTTAACCGTTCCAACGATTAAGAAACCGTGTTTTTTCTTTAAATCAACGATTTCATTATCCGTTAATCCACAAATTTTTGTATCTGACATTTTGAAAGTCTTTTAAATTAGTTTTAAATTGATGTGTCTTTGATTTCGGAAATGATAAGCTCTAACTCGATGTCTTTACTCATATCACCTTCTTTCCAATCAAAAGGAGTTTTCTTGAATTCGCAGTTTTTCAAAACGTGCGTTACAATCGGGCCTTCTTCAGGTTGGTAGCTTATTACAACACTAAAGGGAGCAATTCTATGAAGTTGCTTTTTAGGCGCACCCGCTTTTAAGTTCATTACGGTACTTCCAAGCAACGTAACTGAAGCGGTCGATTTAACACGCCCGTAACCTCTGCTTACAGGATGACGACCAGCTCCGTAAATATTTTCCTTTTCTTGTTCTTCTTCGTATTTGATTGCTCGAACACCAATAACCGGAACGCCAGCAATTGTAAATCGAATATCAGCCCAGCCGTATTCAATGCCATTGATTAATGGTTCTATATCTTGTGCCATTTATTACTTTTTAAGGGTTAAACCAATTTTTACAATGAGTTCACGTAGAGTACCCACAGGGATAAGCTTTACAATTACTTCTAGTTTAGAGTCGCGTAAAACTTGCTGATTTGGGTCAATTTGAAGCGTGAATCCACTTAATTCACCATCGCGAAACATTCGGTCTAATGGTTCTGAAGCAAGTGCCTCCAATGCACTTACAGTTTCAAGATTTAAGAACCCTGTATCTGCATCAACATAAGCTGGACCCGAAAGTTTAGGAAGTAATTTTTTATTGATTTGGCGGATTGCTTTATCAATGGTTCTGTTATTCTCGATATACAGGTAATCACTTTCTAAATCAGCAGCCGTTGAGCTTGCATTGAAGAAGCTTCCAGTTGTTCCAATGTGTTTAATCCCGAAGATGTAACCTTTGTCCTGAATGCTTTTTAATTGCGCTGCGGTGTAATCACTAATTAAAGTACCATCACACAATCCTAAAACATCTAATTCACGAGCCAATACGTTGCCACCTGTTAAGGCTTTTGGATAGGTTGTTGAAACTAAATCAAACTTTTCAACCCATTCAATACTTTCGTGTACTTTAGACAAAGCCACAGCTCCTAAAGCAGCTCCTATATTTGACAATGATGGCTGTGTAGTTTTTAAATACATACCACGTCCGCCAGCATCTTGACCCAAAACAAATGATACCCTTTCATTGTCGAAAGAATGTAGATCAGGCAAAGCAACCATGTCAGCAGTAACAACTTTCATCGAAAGCAATACACTTAACGGAGTATTCAAATCACCTAATTCAGTTGCAATGGTATTAAGACGTGTCATTGCGGCTTCTAATCCACTAACAGACGTTTTGTAATCACAAATAGCAATTTGTTTAATATTACCTTCAGCAAAGTTTTGAAGTACTTTTATTTCTGAGTAATTTCCGTCTGAAGCAGCAACACTTTGAATGTATAATTTTGCTCCTGATGCAATTCTGAAAAATTCGGAAACATGATAATGTAACACCGGGTGACTGGTTGCTGTAATGCCGTTTGTTTCCAATTCATCTTCAGAAAGCAAAAGTTTTTTTGCGAATACAGCATCCCCATAAACGATAAGCCCTGAAATATGGTCATCACCTGCAAGTTTGCGGGATAAACCTCCATTCTGTCTGATAAACTTAATACCGCCCATTATTTAATATCTTTTTTATTTTTTGGTTGTTTTTCTTCAGCCGGTACTTCCATAGCTGGCTTGTCAAAAAGTGTAGGTTCTTCCGTTACTTCAGTTGTAGGAGCTTCGGCAGTTGCAGGAGTTTCTTCCTTCACTTCAGTTGCAGGAGTTTTATCTGCTTCAGTAGTTTCTTCCTTCACTTCAGATGCAGGAGTTTTATCCGCTTCAGTAGTTTCTTCCTTCACTTCAGTTGCAGGAGTTTTATCTGCTTCAGTAGTTTCTTCCTTCACTTCAGTTGCAGGAGTTTTATCCGCTTCAGTAGTTTCTTCCTTCACTTCAGTTGCAGGAGTTTTATCCGCTTCAGTAGTTTCTTCCTTCACTTCAGTTGCAGGAGTTTTATCTGCTTCAGTAGTTTCTTCCTTCACTTCAGTTGCAGGAGTTTTATCTGCTTCAGTAGTTTCTTCTTTCACTTCAGTTACAGGATCTTCGTAAACCAAAGGGCGAAGATGTTTAGTTACTTTATCGTTTTCCAACGTTCGTGCGTGGTTCTTTGCATCGCCTTCCAAATAGAATGGATTACCGTCTGAAGTTTCAAATACTTCGTCTAATTTGCTGTTTGAATCAAAGATTCTTTTGATTGCCTCTCTCATAGTTTTTTAAATATTTTTTTTAAATTGTAAGAACCACCCAACCAACAAAAAGAAAAGCAAAAACAGGAATACTCTACCTGACCAGATTTGAACTTTCTGCCAAAATGTCAAGGACTTTACAACCTCTACGGGGATATGTTTTACAATTTCGATTACGGTTTCTTTTTGTTGTGATTTCCATTGTGCAAATAGTTCCTGTGCCCTGGCTTCACAATCAACTGAAAGTTTATTGTTATCAATTTTAACTTTCGGTTTCTTCAGGTGTGTTTTGCCTTCAGTATTTGTGTAAACTTCCTTAATAACTACTTTGCCGTTTTTACAATCGAGTAATGCTCTGTAAGTAGCAGTATCAGGTACGGTTACGAAAGTTGTGTCGTGGACAACTTCTTTAATGGTCGTTGTATGTTTTTCGACAGATTCTTGTGGTGTTTGCTTACTTCCGCCGCATGATAACATTAGGAGCGAAAACAGTAAGATTAAAGTTGTTTTAAATCGCATTTGAATTAGTATTAAATTTGTAAAAATCCTTTACATGCACTGATGTTTCTTGTACGCCTGCAAACTGCATAACCTTCACGGCTGCCGTCTATGTTTGTATTTCCTTCGATAGTTTGAATTTTACCATTAGGAAGAACCTTTTCGACAAAGCCAGTATGTCCTAAGCCTTTGCCGTAATCCATTATGAACACAAACCCCGGTTCGGGTTTATTTCTTCTTAGTTCGGGTTTGCTATTCCATTGGTCAAGCACACCCCCAGTTTTCTTTAAGGGGTTTGGAAAACTTTGCTTTTTTGAAGCTTCTAAAACACACCAAAAAACGAATGCCATGCACCAGGAATACCCTTTCGTAAGTCCAACACTTTTTAGGTAGATTTCTACTTCGGGGCCGCCATTACTGCCCTTTGGAATCTCTGTTACTCCGATTTGCCTTGTGGCCACTTCTAAAGAGGATTGCGCTAGTGTCATGACTTTCCGTTTAGCTGTTTATATTTTTTTAGTTCGTCTGTTAGTTTTTCGATTTCGTCGATGAGTTGTTCGATTTTTTCGTCACGCTGCTTAATTCTAATATCTCGCTCTTCAATAGCTTTAATAGCGTCGTTCAATCGTTTACTTGCATCATCGAGTAAGTTTTGATAAAAGGCTGCCGATTTTACTTCGTTGTCAATATCTATTGACTTGACTTCTACATTCTCTTTTTTCCGACCGAAAAACCAACCTATTAAGCCTGTGAAAAAGGCGGGGATAATTGTAATTAAGACTTGCTCCATTGCTTATTTTTTTTAAAAAAAAAGCCGTGCCTATTATCACGGCTTTTTATATATCTGATCTGATTTTGTTCTTAAAGGATTGCTCCGATGTTTTTAGCTCTGAAAGGAGTTACTAAGAAATAGTGACGGTAAGCCAAATCGTTTGTTTGTCCTGATGGATTGTTTTCAGCTTTAACAAAGTACTGTTTTGTTAACCCAGTCTTTTTTGCAATACCTTCTTTCCAGAATACTATTGATGCGATTTTGTCATCAGCTGTCGGAATGGCGTTATAAGGTTTTTTTGCCCCAGCAGCACTGTAACGTGGCATAATTGAATATTGAAAAATTTCAAAACCACAGATAACCGGTGCTGGTTTCCCTTTTACATAATCAATTAACTGGTTTCCGAAATTTTTACGGTCTAACAAAAGGTCATTCCAGTGATTGTTACATAAAATTAAACGTCTGTCTTCTTCCGGCATTCCCGCTTTATCACACAAGTCTTTGAATACAACTAAATCTTCATAAGTTAATCTTTTACGACCAGTAGCGTCAGTTAACCCTTCAGTTCCTCCAGTAGCAACCATAACAGGAGTACTAACTGTGTGAGTTTGTGGGGCTACGGAGTGAACTCCTTTTGAGTACTTCGTTGAAGTGATTTTCTTAGTTCCTTTTCTTGTAACAACATCAATTTTGTCATAAGAAGCCCCCATAATTTGGTCATCCGAAACTGACAATACTTTAGTTTGGTATTTATCCAATTTAAATTGCAAAGTACCGTCGTCGTAAACCTGTACAGGGATTGGATAAGTGTTATTATTGATTAAGATGTCTACATCAAAATCAGTAGTGGCACAGTGAATAATATTCGTTTCTGTGGCTGTACCTTCGCCCATTTCTGTAATGTCGGCATCCAATTCAGGAATATCGGCAAAGAAAGGAGCAACATCGGAGTTATCAAGGTTTTCGATAACCCTGTCTAACCATACTTCAGGAAAGTTTGCTGGCATGTTTTACTTAGTTTTAGTGAATAATTTTTTGTACTCTTCAGGTTTTTCAGCTTTGAACTGTAATTGCTCAGCAGTGCTAAGTTTTAAGAAGGCTTCTTTTGAAGTTACTTCAGTTGCACCACCCGTCGGGTTTTGGATTTGAGTGGATAAGTTTACTTTAGCTGGGATTCCTTCAATTGTTGATTTTGCCAAATCGAAATTGGCTTTTGCCAAATTCACAAAATCGTCTTTTTTAGTTGCAGGGATACGACCTTCCTTAATTGCCAACTCTACCATTGCAGTAATTTTGGTTTCTTGTTCAGCTTCAGCGGCTGATTCAAGCGTAAGGTTTTTAGCTTTTAATTGAGCATTCTCATTGCCTAATTTTAAAACTGCCGTTTCCACAGCTTCCACATCTACTTCAGGTGTAGATTTGTCAAATGATAATGCTGCCAACGCAGCTAATGACAAAGTGATTTTCTTCATAGTTTCTGTTTTGATTTCTAATTCTGGGTTTTCTGAATTTTTGTTTTTAAGTGAAAGGCATAGCGACTGAATTTCAATGTCTGAAAATGGCTCGTTGTCTTTTTTGTACAGTTGTACACTTGCTTTGTTAGAAGGAACCGCTACGATTGATACTTCGGTAAGCTCACATTTCATCAATATGAATTTTCCACCTACATAGACTAAATCTTCAGGGTCGAAAATGATACCCATTGAACAGCCTTTAATGTGGTTTCGTTCAACTTTGCCGGCAATGAGTTTGGCGTATTCGTCTTCCGTGTCAAATACCGGATAGCCTAATAATCTACTATCCTGGATAAACCAGTTTTCCCAATGTCCAAGTACACTTTCATTGTAGTTCCAATGATTGGATAACATGACCGGGTTTTTCTCGAATCGCACCAAAGAAATACCTTCAGTAAGGATGAAAAATCCGTAGTGGTTTTCTACACTTTCGTCATTGAAAATAAAAGGTTTTGGTTTTGGCATATTGTCTGTTTTGATGCTGCAAATTTTAGGCGGATTTTGAAGTAAAAAAAACAATACGCAAACGGCTTAATACTTATAAATAAAGGCTTTTCGCTTCTGTAAAGTCGCTTTACACTTTGCCAAATTCTTTGATTTTATGTGTGAATTTTGTCTATAAAATTGTATAAATGGCACGAGCAAAAGACGCAATCAGATTAAAGGCGCAAGCTTACTACATCGAAAATTTTGAAACGACAAATGCAGAAGTAGCAGAACTTTTTGGAGTTCGCCCGGCTACGGTTAGCGATTGGTCAAAAAAGCATGAATGGGACGAACAAAGACTAAACTTCCATGCTTCACCCACAAAGATTAAACAACTACTTCAGCAAGAACTTTTACACGTGGCCAGTGGTGGAACTCCAAAGCTACCAGCGGACGGAATTTCCAAACTTATGGCTGCCCTGGATAAATGCGAAAAAAAAGCCGACCCGATAGTAGTTCACAAAATCCTAAAAGATTTGGATTTGTTCATTTCTCAAATCGATGCCGAGTTTGCAGGTAAATGCACAGGATTTCATAAACAATTTTTACAACACAGGATAAGTCTTGAAAGTTAATGAGTAACGAAAACAGAAAATATTTAAAGCTCTTACAGGACTACGATAAGCATTGCCTTCGTATTGCCCAGGCTACTTCCATAAACATACATGAAACGGCAAAAGAGAAAGCAGACAGAATTAAGTATCTAGAAGCCGATTATACACGTTGGTTCGAATACTACTTTCCTAATTATGCCAAAAAGAAATCCGCTTGGTTTCACCGTAAGCTTGCGGAAATTATCATTAAAAACAAGCGATTAAGGTTATTGGCTGAAATGTTCCGATCGGCGGGAAAATCGGTTCATATTGATATGGGTATTCCATTGTTTTTATACCTGGTATTGGGTGAACTTAAATTCATGCTTTTAATTGGTGAAACTGAACCGAAGGCAAACAAACTGTTATCCGGTATTCAGGCACAATTACAGTTTAACAACCGTCTTAAAAACGATTATGGGGAAAAGTTTAGCCAAGGCAATTGGACTGATGGTGACTTCACCACATCGGACGGGGTTCGATTCATGTCTATTGGTTTCGGACAAAATCCACGTGGAGCGCGTGAACAAGCTGACCGCCCGGATTACATCGTAGTTGATGACGTGGACAGCAAAAAGCACGTAAATAATGACCGTATGATGCGTGAATCCGTGGACTTCATTACGGAAGATATTTGGGGTTGTTTCGATAGTGATGAAGATTCTACCGAACGTTTTGTTTATGCAAATAACAACTTCAACAAAAACAGTATTACAAACCGTCTGAAGCTTTATTTCAAAGAAATTATAAACGCTCCAAAAGATGAAGACGACGAAGACGACGAAGATTTTGAAGGCGATACGACCTTTGAGGTTCTGACAGTTTGCGCGGTGAAAAACCTAAAAGATTTTACACCTGAATGGCCTGAAAAAACATCGGCTTTATATTGGAAAAAGAAGTTTAAAAAAATGCCGTATCGTTCCTTCATGCGTGAGTATATGCACGTACACATCGAAGACGGTGCAATTTTCAAATATGAAAATATCCAACGTAAAAAAGCACTCCCTTTAAAAGAGTATGATGCTTTATGTTTTTATGGTGACTTATCATATAAAGCAAATGCCGATTACAAAGCTTTGATATTAGTAGGTAAAAAAGGAAAAGAATATCACATATTACTGGCATACCTACAACAAAAGAGCCGTGCGCATGCTGCTAAATGGCTATATGATGTTTATGAGCGATTTGGTCTTGAAGATGTAAATATTAGGTATTTGATTGAAGGGCTTTTTGCAATGGATGAATTTGTTTCGGACTTCGATGCTGAAGGCGAAAAAAGAGGTTATACAATTCCAGTTGTAGCAGACAAAAGAACTAAAGATAACAAATTCGATAGGATTGAAGGAATGACCGGGAACTTTGAACGTGATGAAGTCTTTTTCAATTCCGATGAAATTCCCGAAAGTGACCTTCAAACATTAATCGACCAGTTTTTAGCATTTGAAAAAGGAAGTCAGGCGCATGACGATGGTCCCGATGCAACTCAAGGAGCATTTTCCTATTTATCAAGAAGAACCCGTAAGGCTACCAGTAATTATGCCTTTGGAGCACGTGTAAGTAACAGATATTAATATGTATTTAGTAAAAGAAGAATTAGGAAGCGTAATGTATGGTTATCAGATTGACCAAATTACAGAAGGTAACAATTTAATCGTAACACAAGCTATTTCAGCGGCCATAGGTGAAGTAAAAAGTTATTTAACCGGGAATAATAAAAAAGAATGGATTGACGGCCGTTACCGCTACGATGTAGCTGCTATTTTTTCGGCTGAAGGCGATACCAGGAACGCAACTATTTTAGAAATAACCAAAACAGTTGCAAAATGGTGGATTTGTCAGCTCTGTAATGCAGATATGATTTATGAGCAATGTAAAGAACGTTATGACCGGGCAATAGACTGGCTTACAAAGTTAGCAAAAGGAACTGTCAATTTAGACGAATTGCCACAAATAGATATGGAAGTTACACAACCAGACAAACAGCCTTTTAGTTACGGTTCCCGCGCTAAATTCAATCACGAATAGTTATGAGTAGAAATAGAAAAAAACAAACTGCCAATTTGGCAAAACAAAATAGTAATCCTGTCAGTAATGCAAATGCGCCCCGTTATTCAGGGTCAATTGCGCCAAAGTCGATTTCACGTACCCGTCAGGATATTGGGAGCTGGAACAAGGCACTTACATTGGCAAGGAAAGCAGATAAACCAAAAAGATGGCAATTGTACAACCTGTACGATGAAATTATTTTGGATGCGCTTTTGAAGTCCCAAATTGAAAACCGTATGCTTAAATCATTGTCCCAGTCATTTACTTTAACAGATGAATCTGGGAACATTGACCAGGAGCTAACAGCACTTTTGCAAAATCAAATTTGGGTGAACGAGCTGAATAAGCAAATTTTAAATACTCGTTACTACGGACATTCACTTGTTGAGTTCAACTACAACGAGAAAGGCGAAATACAAGTTACGCTTATACCACGACAAAACGTTGACCCTGTAGGCGGGTTTTTATACTTTGATTATACGGATGAAAAAGGCGTTAATTACCGTGAAATCCCTGAATACGGCACGTGGTTAATGGAGTTTGGCGATAAGAACGAATTGGGGCTTTTAAACAATGCTGTCCCGCACGTATTATTCAAAAGGTTCGCCCAATCGTGTTGGAGTGAATTATGCGAAATATACGGTATTCCGCCCCGATATATGAAAACTAACACCAACGACCCCGGTATGCTTAAACGTGCAGAACGTATGATGCGTGACATGGGTTCGGCGGCTTGGTTTATTATTGACGAAAGCGAACAATTTGAATTTGCTCAAACAACTGCAACAAATGGCGATGTATTTAACAATCTAATCAGATTATGTAACAATGAAAATTCATTGCTTATATCCGGTGCAATTATCGGACAAGATACAAAGAACGGTTCTCGCTCTAAAGATGAAAGTTCGCAAGATATGTTACAAACGTTGGTAGATAGTGATTTATCTTTAATAGAACAAGTTTGGAATACCGTTATCATTCCTGGACTTTTAAACATCGGGGTTATCAGCAAGCTACGAACTTACAGTTACCCTAAATCTGAAAACTTAGACCAACTTTGGACAAGAACCAAAGAAGCTGCAACATTTTTAGAAGTTAATCCAGAGTGGGTAAAAAGCACTTTCGGAATTGATGTCTTGGGAGCAAAAAAAGAAGCTAATACAGCCCAAAAATTGCATTTAGATTTTTTCGACTAAGCCCCAAAGATTATTTTGGGGCATTGCATCAAAAGTTATCATTGCAATATGAGCCGTGCGGGTGCAATCAGTGTAAAACACTCACTTTATCCATTCAAAAGGACAATGATTTTAAAAGGGTTTTAAAAGTCGCTGAAAGAGCCTTTAAAAAGCTTCACAGTCGCGGAACCTATAAACCTGAAGATTTATCTGAAGTACAAGAATATAAACTTTTAGCAAAAGCAACCGCCAAAGTTTTAAGGAAGGGAATACCGCACGAAGTCCCGCAGGAAATGAAAGACTATTTAGAAAAAGATATTTTCATTTTTAGCGGTCTAAAAACACACGCACAATTAGCTGAAGCCCGAAGCTTATTAAAAGATGCTGAAGGGAATATTCGCAGTTATGAAGACTTTGAACAAAAGGTCCTGAAGCTGAATGAAAGCTACAACCGTAATTATTTGGAAGCTGAACACAACTTTGCTATACAATCTGGGCAAAGCGCTGCGGACTGGTTAAATTTCAGCGATGATACTTCCCGCTATTATTTACAGTACAGAACCGCAGGTGATGACAAGGTAAGGGATTCTCATAAAGCATTGCATAACATTACGCTTCCAAAAGATGATCCGTTTTGGGATTACTATTATACACCAAATGGCTGGCGTTGTAGATGTCGAATAATTGAAGTTTTAGCTACTGACAATGACAAAAGCAATAGCAAAGAAGCAATGGAAAAAGGAGAAAAAGCCACCGCATTAGTTGATAAAAAAGGGAATAGCTCAAACCTATTCAAGTTTAATCCAGGAAAGGACAAAAAGCTAATGCCACCGAATAACACTTATACAAAAGTAGCAGGGTCAAAAAAAGCAATTAAAGCCTTTGAATAGATGAACATAAACGATATTATAAATAAGTTCCTTCAGGATGTAAAAGTAGATTTACATCAGAACTTCGACCGGAACTTCGAGCGCAAAGCGTTCTTTAATCAAAAGTGGCCAACAAATCAATTACCGAATCGAAGAGGTTCATTAATGATGCGTTCCGGTACATTACGCCGTTCGATAAATTCCAAAGTTCAGGGAATGAATGTCGTTTTCACAAGTAGCGTTCCTTATGCTGATATTCACAATGACGGTGGCGAAATTATAGTAACGGAAAAGATGAAAAAATTCTTCTGGGCGATGTATTATAAAAATGCCGGTGCAGTAACTTTTAACGTAAGAAAAAAGGCAATGGCCAATACAGAAAGAAACCGAAGGTTATCAGGTGAAGCGGAAAAATGGAAGGCGCTCGCATTACAGCCGACAGGAAAAATAATGAAAGTTGAAAAAAGGCAGTTCATCGGTGACCACCCAATAACAAGAGGAATTATAAAACGAAATTTTTACAGAAACGCTGAAGAGTTTAATAAGCTAATTATTAACATGGCAAGACCAAGAATATGAAAACTATTATACAAAACATTCAAAATAATTTAGCCACTATTAAGGGCTTAAACTATGTAGATGAAAATTGGGGGCAATTAGACTATTATAGTGCAAATATGCCCGTTAAATGGCCATGCTGTTTGATTGACGTAAATAATGCAGGATTTTCAAATATGGGAGTTGACCAAGCGAAACAACCAGTTAACCGTCAGAACGCAGAAGCATCAGTTAAAATTACGGTTGCAAATATGAAGCTCACAAATACAAGCTTTCAAGCTCCACAAGGGCAAAAGGACGCAGCTTGGTCAATTTGGGATTTGATTGAAGATGTACACGTAAAGCTTCACGGCTTTTGCCCGGAACGCAATTGCGGTAAAATGATACGCAAAACCCTTCAGCGAACTTTACGTGATGACGGTGTACAGGAATATGAAATTATATATCATTTTGAAGCCCGAAATGTTTAATCAAATAATAACATTTGGCTTTGTTGAGCTTGTTCCACTTTTTCAAGTTCCTTTTTTACAGGAGTTCCCAAAATGGTGTAAAGTGTAGTTTTGCTGATTCCGAACTTTGGGTAAATGTGGTTTTTCCAAATTCGTGTAAGTGGAATATCCTGTGTATTGTGGCTTTGATACTCTTCCAGTACTAACTGATAACGAAAAAGCTTATTTCGTTGAGCCCCTAATTTTCTGTTAACTGCTGACATATAAGACAAAAATATAAAAAAATATGACACAATGACATATTTGTAAATAAAAAAATCCGTTTTTTAGACGGATTTTTTTATTAATATGTTTTTTCAATTGTCCAATTGTCAGGCTCTAACTCTGAAATTTTATATCTTAAATCTTTATTAACCCGGTATTCCTGAAGCTTGAAATTATTAAACACAATATCCTGTGAAGATGTAGGGTAAAACGTTGAAACATAAAAACCAGCTAAATCTGAATATTTGCCAAAAGCGTTTTTAAAGTAGTAAGCGCCTTCAGCTTCATTAGCTGCGAACATGATAGTTAAATCGTTATTTTTTCCATCGGCCGTATATTGGAATACGATCAGCTTTTCGGTAGGGCTTTTTTCATTCTCAATATTTAGAAAGTTAAGCTTTGTATTTGCTGACTTTGAGATTTTATCAGATAAGGCTCGCATTTCATCAATAGTATAACTTTTTTCCAGTTTATTGATTGTGGTCAAATCCTGAGCTTTAATAGCAAAGGACAAAAAGAATGATAACAGTAATAATATTTTTCTCATGATACTTGTGTTTTACTTATTACAAATATAGAAAATGCTTATAAATAAAAAAATACGCTCAAAGGCGTATTTATAAATTATCTTTCTATAATTATCGGCTTAGGAGGTAAGTGCATACACAAATCTTTTAACTTTTCTATAAGTTCATCTTGATTTTTTACAAGTTGTTCAATAATGTTGTATGGATTTTCACCCCTTATCAAAGATTCAATTATTGTAATTGTCATTGCGTGACCTCGTTCACCTTTCTTATGAAACTCTTTAGTAAAATTATCAATAATTTCAATTCTCTTTTTTTCGTATTCTTCTTTTGTAAACTCAGACATAATATTAATTTCCCTATTTAAATTCATCAATTTGTCTTTTTAATTTCGCACATAATTCGTATTGCTCATTTTCTTTAGCAATTAATAATTCACTTTCTAAATCAGATACTTTTATTAGTTCGCTATATTGGACTTGTGTAATTTCTTTTATTTCTACACCGCCAAGAAATACCGTAATATCTTTCCAGCCGTATTTATTTTCTTTACTTCCCATAGTTCAAATATAAGCAAAAAAAAAAGCGAACGGTGTACAAATCCGTTCGCTTTCGTCCAACTAAAAAAATAAAAAAATGAAAAACTATAATTCTTCTATAAGTTTGTCAATTCCTTCGATAGCAGCTTCCAAATTTGAAAAACATTCTACTTCTTCCCATTCTTCCCATTTAGATATTATACCCTTTTTCTTTTCGATGCTACCTTCAATAAGATTTGGTTTAATCTCTTCTTTAGCGGCATTAAGCTTTGTTCTTGTTTCGTATAAGAAAGACTTTAAAAGTGCAGTTTTCATCTTAGTCATAATAACATATTAAAGCCTTGTGTTTTTCATCGTGGCGGTCAAAAAAAGTGGCATGATGCACAACTGATCCAATCTTAGTGATTCGTTCAAATTCTTTCGCGAACTCTTTATTCAATTGTTCCTGATCTATGTTTTCAATTGTTCGTGTTTTCATTGTTGATTAATTCTGTTATTACTTTTAGTTTGTATGGTCCAGGACAAAATAGACAATTGTAATCTTCCAATCCCATGCTTTTGGCAATTTCGTATTCGTCTATTACTTCAGCCATTTTATGTGGTTGGCTATATATCATTTGAGTAATTTTTTCCAGTTCCTGAAACGCCTGACTTTTTAATATATTTTCTTCCATAACGCTAATTTAAAATTTGATATTTTGACCTTATTACGGTTTCCCACAATCAGTATTTTAAGTTTGTCCAATGGATCAATTTACCTTTATAGAACTTTTGCTTTGATGCTGTTATTTTTGGGTAGAAGTATTTAAAAAAGTCTTCCCAGGAATCAAAGCCATCGTTTAACGCAAATTCCAATCTTTCATTATAACTAAACAATTGCCTGTCGTCGATTGATATTTCAATTAAGTCAGAATGTGCATAAGTCATAAAGACTTCTTGTGTGCTAACCACTGGCAGAACCGGCGCAAACTGAAACATGTCCGACTTTTGATTGTTGATGAAAAAATGAATAAGCTTTCCAGACTTCCATCTGTCTTTTTCATCGTCCCGCAATGTGTGAATTTTGGGGTTTGTAATCCTTTTGTATTCATCAGGAATCCAATCCCAATACCCCAAAAATTTTATTTTATGAAGCCTTAAATATTGCTGATATTCTGTGTCGCTTTCATAAACATCTCGCAAAAGTCCTTCCCAAATCTTTTCAATAAAGTAGGTGGGTTTGTCACCAATTTTTGTACTAAATGGCAGTATCATTTTTTTTGTTTTAAGAGCTTATGGATTATTTCACCAACTGTCATATCATCGTCCAAATCAAAACTTGTAGTTTCAAAGTTTATACTTCTATAATTAAATGGGTTATGACCACTTGTTAAATTATACTTTGCAACAATTTTTATAGCTTCAGCATCGTCAGTTACTAATTTGATTTCCTTTTTTTCGATAGCTCTGTATATTTCACTATGCTTTCCTAAAACTTCACCAAAATAGACTTCTATTTTACTGCTAATTAGTTTATCTACTTCTTGTTTAGCAGCAATAAAGATGCCCTCTAAATCTCCACTTCTGCCGTAATTGGCACTAAATTTGTAAATTGCTTTTTTCATAATTATAAAACTAAATTAAGTTGCTTTTCTTCTTTTAATGGTTTAAAATCAATTATTGGATTAATCAGTACAAATTTTTGAAAACCTAATTTCAATAATCGTGCATGATAACCCCTTTCACGTTTTCCAGCTAAGACTAAACTATAATGCTGATTATTGTATTTGGGTTCTACATCATCGATATATTTTTCTAAGGGAATTACTTCATGACATGAAACTGAAATAATTCCCTTTGCTCCACTAGAACATGAACCAACTGGCACATAGCACTTATTTTGATATTTAAATGTTTCGGGAACCTGATTGCTATTTAGCTTGTCAAAATCAACTTTTTTGGACAGCTTCTCTAATAGTTGCTTCGTTATATGATACTCCATATTTTTTTAATTATCCCACCATCTTTGATTAATGAATACTTCAGCATAAGGAATCGCAGTACCTTCTTTTGTCTTCAGCTTTTTAAATTCGGGTATCTTCATGAGGAGTTTAATTTTTTCAGCATCTTTTAGCTTTTCCCAACGCTCCTTAGCAATTTTCTTTTTGCTTAGTGGATTGAAAGGATATGTTTTCCAAAATGATGTATCAAAATCAAGATTAGGTTCCGCTTTGATAATCTCAAAATTTTCTTTTAGCTTTTCTTTCCAGGCATCAATCATTAATTGCTTACCAGGAAAATGACCCGAACAAAAAAGCCATTGATATTGCTTTGGTGAAAGTTCGCCATCCAATATTTCAAAGCTTTTAAAAATGCCTTTTAAATCATATTTAAAACGCCATATAAAGCCGTCGGATTTACTTTTTACCGTGTAAATTATTAATTGTTCCATTATGCTAATTTTTGGTTTAAACAATCTATCACAATGTTTACCTTCAATCTTACATAGTGATTTTCGGTATAGGTAAAAAGTTCTCTTAGAATTATTTCTAATGCCCAAGCTTCATGAAACTTCAGACTGAACTTATGTTTTTTATTTACATCAAACAACGTGGACTTTTTAACCAACTCTTTTGCTTTGCTATCAAACTTATCAGCTAAATCGAAGCCGATAGAACGATAAACATTTGTTTTTTTATCATTTGATTTTCCCATGTCGTAAATGTGCTGTAATAGCTCGTTTACGGCTAAAATGGAATCATTGTTTAACTTTATTTCTACTTTCATCTACAATTCGTTTTAAGTTTTGATAATTCAGATTTGCAATTTGAGCAAATAAGAACCGTCGTTTCACAGGTTAAAGTTGATTCAACTACTTTTATTAAAATGCCGTAGCGGTGGTGCTGACATTCCTTTTTCATCTGTGAAAACAAACCTTCGTTTTTATTAACTTCCATTACTTACTGTGATATTTTTCAATCATGCTTTCTAAGGCGAAAATTATTTTGCTAGTTTCAGTAGGTGTCATGTCCTTCAACGGCTTTTTAACTGGAGATAAGTCACTTTTAAGCCAATTACTTAACCTTTGCAAATCTGCTATTTCGCCCCATTTATCACTATCAATACTCCAACCGTATTGAATACACAACGAAAGTATATATTTATGAGCTTTGCTTTTCGGCTTGAAAACTGCCCAATTATCTTTGTAATCAGGTTTTGTCTGTATCTGTTTTTGTTTCGCTGTCTGTGTCATTTTTTACCAATTTATCAACGTTTTCAATTTTTTCATTTAAACCATCTTCATAGCCTTTTAGGTAGATTTTATGAAGATATTCGCCTGTCAATTGAGCGTGTTTTAAAGTGTCCGTAGGTAATAAGCCAGGGGGGTTATGATGGAAGTAGTCAAATAGTTTGAAGCCTTCCTTTAATTTGTCAAACTTTGCCATTCTTTAAGGAATTAATTTAATTGTGTGAGCATTTATCCTGATGATTTTTGCTCCTGAAGCAAGCTTTTGAGCTTCGAGCTGTTTGGCTTTTTCGAGAACTGAATTTGCTTTGCTTTTTTCATGCTTCAGTTCATCGTGAATTGATAAATGTTTTGTCATAATTCCGTTTGGTTTTAATTTTGTTGTTGTCATATTTAATTAAGTTAGGTTTTACAAAAGCCCGTAAAATTCATTGTTCCCGCATTTAGGGCATACCATTTCTTTATATCCTTTTTCAATTTCTTTAAGTTCTTTTTCGTTATCAGTTCCAGCCCATTTGCAATTTTTCTTTGAGCATTCATAAGCTTTCGGGTTTTCACCCCGTTTTGTATATTTCCTTTTTGCCATTTTTTTTGTTTTATTTGTTCCCTGGGCGGGATTCGAACCCGCATTCCAGTCCTTATATTTCTGATGCTATTACCAATTATACGCCCAGGGCAACCAACTAATTTTTAGTATAGAATGCTATTCCAAGAACTAATAGCAGGATTATACATAAGCCAATAGGAATTAAAAGAGGGGATAATACCCACCACCAACTCCAATCAATGTATTTTGTTAGTTTCAAGACTATGAAAACAATTGTTAGTAATCCTAAAAATCCGATTTCGCCTGATTTTGCGTTTTCTTTACTCATGATATTTAATGTTTGAAAATTGTAAATTGATTAAGTTCCATTGTCCGTTTTCGTCGCGTTTCTCGAAAGTGATATAATCCTTTGAATGCGAATAGTGATAACTTTCTTTTAGTAGCTCAATGCCACGTTTCCAATTATTGTCATCGAACCGGTTTTCCATAGCATATAATTTTTGTACCAGTTGAATGTCCAGTTCATCCTTTTTACGTTCCAAAAGCGACATTATTAAATCTCGTGTGTCTGGGTCATCTGAAAATTTTGAATTTACGAAGTCAATAATATGCTTTTCGGCTTGGTGTGAACGTTCATCGAAAGTTGCTTTTCCCTGACGTTTGTAATTAACTCGCATATTTTCATGCTCAATCCTGAAGTTACCTTTTCCGTCAGCATGTCGGGAACTGTATTCCTGAAGCAGTGAATAAATGGTTTGCATATTGTTAAAGGAATCCTTTTTAAATCCCGCTAGCATTAAATTAATTCGATCGGCTTTTGATACTAATTGGATAACGGTTTCGGCTTTTAAACTTTCATAAGCTATCCTTTGGCCTTCTTTTTCAATTCTTTCAGACTCGCGGGCTACTTTTAATTCCGCTTCTAATTCTGAAACCGTTTTCTTTGGTTTTTGTTCACTCATATTTATTTAAATTTTTTGGGTCTATTACTTCAATGTTATTTACTTACTGCTGTTTTTCAGGTTCATTTTTAGCGAGTTGTGTGGTTACTTTAGCTTCATATTTTTCTGCAATGTCAATAGATGCTTTAAATAGTTTTTTTACTTCAGGATTCGAGTGAAAAAAGCTCGATAGCGAAGCACATACCCTAAGTGCATTTCCGTTAATTTCTGCGAAACCTTTTTCGCTTGTGATTTCTAAAAAGATTCTTGTTTCTGCCATTTTTATAAGTGTTTAAATTTTGATTTTTTCTATTCCAGTTTCGTCCATTTCGACCAGCTTGTTCACGTAATAATTTCGGTTCTGAATCTTTTCGTTAAGCTGCGGATGTTTTATGTTTTCGTGGGTTATTATCCACTCGTTTAGCTCTTGTACTTTTGTTTCGAGCCAATCTTTTGTAGCTATCATATATTTTAGTTTGATGTTATACATGCTTTTTTTGCTTTGGCTAATAGTGGTTTTGGAAACCTACCAAAAATTAAGGCGGTGCATTTTGCATAAAAGTTCCTGTAATCGTCAGACGTAATGCTGTCATAACCTTTGTACATATCGACACGTTTTAGGAACTCTTTTTCAACCTTTACGTATTCCTGTCTGAAGTAGCTGTTTAGAGCTTTGTTTGCTAATACGCTTTGAAGTTCCTTTTCATAATCGGTTACAAAGTTCATACACCACTCAAAGTATGTGTCCCAGATCATATCTTCATACATTTCGGGGGTAAAGTCTAAAAGTTTATTAATTAGTGACATTTTCAATATTATTTTTTAAAATTTCTGTTCCGTGATATAAAACAGCTTTTTCTTCATTAATCGGGATGATTCCGCCGGGACATCGACCGCCAACAATTCCTGCATTTCCTACTACTCGTATGTAGATGTCCGAAAGCTTTTTAATAAATCTACCGATTGCCCCTTCAGGTTCTTTTCGCTCTTCATGTGATAAGAAAATGATAAGCTTATCCTTATGCTTTGCCCTGAAGGCTAAAAATTTCGCC
This sequence comes from Flavobacterium aestivum, assembly GCF_026870175.2. NCBI lineage: Bacteria > Pseudomonadati > Bacteroidota > Flavobacteriia > Flavobacteriales > Flavobacteriaceae > Flavobacterium > Flavobacterium aestivum. The sequence goes on from NZ_CP113977.2 coordinate 3,335,562, forward strand.
TTTGTAAGCTCGTCTGCATAAGCTGAAATATTGTCTATAAAAACAGTCTTAGGGCATTTACGTGTACTTAGTTTTTTGTCCAATGCTTCAAAATCTAAGTATGGGATAGGCTTTAGTTTTTTGTTTGTATGTTGTATTCCGGCTCTACGACAAGCAGAAACAAAAGATTTCCGAACGCCCTCTTCAGCACTTACATATAATACGTCTTTGAACTTGCTTAAATAGTCGGCCAGTTGAAGTGATAAGGTTGTTTTTCCTTGCTTTTCATTACCATACACAATCCATAAGCCTGTTGTTTCCGGTGCACCTAATGTTTCTAACCAAATACCGTCAAATTTGAATTCGTCAAAAACTTGGTCATAAACATTTTTCATATTTAATACTCGTGCCATATTACTGCTGACTTATAATCAATAAACTTTCGGCTCTTCTTAAACCTCCGATTCTTTCAGTATCATCGCTTGTTAAGCATCTTTTTGTAATTGCAGGGATTAACGATTTATCTTCTACGTTCACATTTAATACATCGTTTATAAGCTGTTTAAAGAACTGAAGTTTTTGTTGTCTGTCCGTTGGTACTACATTTGAATATTTTCCACTAAAACGGCTGAAAATTTCTTCATATCCAACTTTTTTACTTGTGATACCTCTTCTTACTTTGGTTCTTAAACCATCTGCGCCTATTAAATACCACGCACAACAATTTTCGGTAGCGTTCCAAAGCTCTTTAAGTTCCAAAAAAGCTTCATAAACTAAATCACCGGCTTCGTCAATAATTACGATTGGTGGGTGTGGTAGTGATTTTAAGTAATACTTTACATTGGCAATAACATCGGCGTATTTTCCTGTGCTGTCCAAGCCAATTGTTTTAGCAATTAACCTAATGAATAGCTGCTTTGTTTTTGCTTGGGAAGCATCTACATAAAAACAGTTTTTTAAAGTTCTTGACAAGTGTTTAGCGGCTGTAGTTTTGCCTATTTCGCATTCATCAACAAAGATTTTACTTTTTGAATTTGCCTGACAGAAAAGAATATCTTCTTCAATTATTTTGTAAACTTCTGTGCGGGCAATATTCCAAGTTCTTTCGTGCATGTTAATGTTTAACTCTCTACCGATTGTTAGCCATTGTGTGTCTTTTAAAAGACTGTCACGCTTTCCGCTTTTTAATTGGCTCCATACGGACCCGTTTATATTCCATTGTTTCGCAAACTGTGCATCAGTGCTGTCATAATTTTGGCGTAAGTTCAGTAATTCGCTAACTACTTTGTCTTTAAATTCAGGGGTAATTTGTATCATAACTTTATTTTTTGATTAAAATCTGTCGATTAATGCTTTTCTCTGGGTGATTACAGGAATGTTGTCCGATTCGTCTTCAATTGTTCCTACAGATTCCGCAGGTTCGTTGTTCATTCTGAAGACCGATGTATTTAAACCAGGTATTTGAAACTTGTTATTTAAAGTGAATTGTCTGTTATCAATAACTGTTACTTTGTCGATTGCTCTAAGTTGATGACGTTGGAAAGCTTCGATTGTGGCAACGTAGGCGCTCATTATTTCGCGGGCGTTTATATCGTCTTCCGTTTGTTCGATTTTAGCACGGTTGTAAGTTGGTTTTGGACGTGCTTCGCAAATATATTTACCGTTTCGGTATATAAGAGCTTTGAAGACTTTCCCTTGGTTATCGTCTAACCAATAGATGTCAATGTTTTTCCCTTCAACTTCGTTCATCAATCTGATCAGATTATCGCCTAAAAAGATTTTTCCGTTATCGCCTAAAAGGTATTGCCCGTATTGTAGGTCAATTATTCCTGCATTACACGAAGTTTCAGTTCTATAACCTAAGTGCAGCATGAAAGCCCTGTAATTGGTTGCTTTCACGTTTTGGTTTTGATTCTCTAAAAAGTATTCCCATCGAGTTTTTGTTTTGTCTTTGCTGTGTGGCATATTGTTCCAGGTCACAATATCATTTAAACAGCCGTTAACAATTTGCTCATATGGCAATATGATTTTTTCCTGACTGCTTTTTTGATTACTTTCACTTATTGCGAATGGACGGGCTAGCCAACCTTCACGTTTTTTCTCCAGTTGATATCGCAATGGTCTGTAATATGCTTCTATTCGCTTACCCCTTGCGTTATTAGCTTCGATTCTGACATTTTGGAACATTGACCCTTCACGCAAAAAAGAATCCTTAAAAGAGCTGTTTAAAGAGCTTTCGCATTCTAACCCATCAGGAAGGTTTAAACCCCAATCGTGGTAATTCCTAACTAACTGGCGGTAAAACTCTAAAATAATACCGTCTTTGCTTTTTCCATAAACCCAGCATGTAAAGGCTTCGCTGGCTAAATCAATCGCATTGTAAAACCACATTCTTTTTCCTTTTAGATATTCAAAAGGTGGTTGACGGTCATCAATTGAAAGTAAGGAACCGGCAAATTTTGGTTGTTCCAATGAATGTGCAGGTTTAAATTTCTGCATAAGCTTTTGACGGTCACCGCTTCGCTTCGCATGGGTTCCAATGCTGTTTTTCCATTGCGATAAATAATTAATTACAGTTCCTTTACTTAGTTTTTTAAAGTCTTTCGGGTTGTAAACCTCACCGGTTTTATTATTAATTACTTCAACGTAACCCGCCAAAAATCCTTCGTATTGTTCTGCCACTTCGGTTGCAGTTGGTTTGTGGCTTTGAGTCGCAAACAAATCATTTAAAAACTTCACCATTTCATCAGTTACGATACGACGATTTTGTTTGGAAGCACCTCTAACGTCTTTAACAAGGCTTATGTATCCAATCTCGTTGAATTTTTTAAGAGTTTCATTAAATCTGCGTGGGTGAGCAGGAAGGTTGTGTGTAGCTTTGTACTTCTTTGTTAAAACTTCGTTAAAGCTTTGAGCATCATAGCAAAGAGTTTGGTTAATATCCGTTTTGCGACCACCCATTTTTGTGCGTTCTAACTCTCGAGCTGCTTTCAGTTGCAAAACTGCTTTTACAACACTTGCATTAACGATATACTTTTCTTGTACATCGAGGTGCAAATAACTTCCATCCAGTCTTTCAAAGTTTGAGTAAAAATCTACGGCTCCGCCGTCAACTTTGTAATAAAGTTCTAAAGGATGGTCGCATTTTGTTGGGTCGCCAAGAGTATTTTGTGTTTCTTTTGGAAGACTCTCAAAAAATATTAACATCTTTCTACAATTACCTCCTGACTGGGCTTTTTTAATACCGTAGGGTTTATCTTTATAACGCGCTATATCCTTTTGTAAAGCGGCTAATGATGGGTAGAAATCCGGTACTAATTCTTCCCATTCTACAACTACCATGTTATTAATCCAAATTTGTGGCATTTTGTTCTTTGATAAGTGTTGTTACTTTTCTTGATTTGGTTCGTCTGAAATAACTACGTCTTCAGCTTCTTTTAAAAGTTTAGCTTTTGCACCTGCCCTAATCTTCTTACCAAGCTCGCTATTATTGAAATAGCATAAAGCTGCGTAAACTGTTTGACGGGTTGTTTTAAACTCTTCAGCTAATTCCTTCGCCATGTCCGGGTGAATTCTGATTTTCTTCATATCTTTACACCTGTAAATATTATTTGTAATTGTGTACGGCAAATTTATGGAAAAATATTCCTTATTTACAAATAAAAAAGGAACAATGTTCCTTTATAGGTAATAATATGTAAATATGTATTTAAGAATCAAGCAATTAAGAGAGTCGAAAAATATGTCTTCGAAGGAATTTTCTACCTCGATCGGGGTAGATAGTAGCCAATATAGTAAGATAGAGCAAGGCAAATTAATGCCTACAATCGCGCACTTAATGGAGATATGTACTATTTATGGTACTTCAATGGATTATTTATGCTTTGGAAAAATTCAGGAAACCGTCAATTCCACTAATAACGATCTAATAAATATTCAAAAAGAGTTAATTGCTATGCAAAAAGAAAAAATTGCATCACTAGAAGCTCAAAATATAGAGCTTAAAGCTCAATTAGAAGGTGACAACAAATCCACTGACAGGAGAGCGGCAGGTTAAAGTTCCCGCACACTGGGTTGTGCTTAAAAATGATTAGGAATTAAGTATTTGTGCACGTTTTTAGTTTTTATAGCCACTTTATACAGATGTATATCATTGATTTATAATAAATACGATAATTGTACGCACGTGTGTATATTGTTCATAAAGGGGGTTGAAAATATTACAAAAAGTTCTTTTGTATATCCTTTTAGCTTTTAAAGGGGGTAGTATATTGTTGCTTTTGTATTGCTTTTGTCCATGCAACTGTCCACCCAACTGGTTATGCAAAGGAAAAATATTCCTTTTTTATCGAATATAAGTTTTAAAAATTTCAGTTTAAAACGGTTGATTTTAAACTAGATTTAAATATGGTTTAAAAAGAGATTAAATCGTCTTAAATGGCTGTTTTTAGCTATTTTAAGGGGTTGTTTCTGCTAAATGTTTCGGTATAGTTTTACTTAGGGTTTAATTCTTGAGTTTTTATTACGGTATTATTACGGTATTTTACGTTTTATGCACATTCCATTACATAACAAAAAAAGCCCTCGTTTTTAACTGAGAGCCTTGTTTTACAGGGTTTTTAAGGGTTTTTTAAGGGGGATTTTATACTACTGTATTTTGTACATTCTTATTTAGTGCCCATACTAATTGCGGCGCTTTCTATATTCAAAAAATCTAGAAATTATTTTTTCTCAGATTTTTCCATTTTAGCTTTTAATGCAGCTAATACATCATTGTTATCTCCTAAAGTTGCAGCTGGTGCATTTGTAGTAGATGCAGATGAAGTATTTTCAGTTGCAGCTTTCACGTTTTTCTCTTCTTCTTCGCGGAAGATAGCAGTGTGAGAAGCAACTACTCTTTTGAATTCTTTGTTGAATTCAATTACTTTGAAATCTGCAGTATCACCTTTTTTCAATTTTTTACCGTCTTCTTTTTCAAGGTGACGAGTTGGAATGAAAGCAACGATATCTTCTCCAAATTCTACAGTAGCTCCTTTGTCAACGATTTCAGAAATTTCACCTGTGTGGATAGTTCCAACTGCGAAAGAATCTTCATACTGATCCCAAGGATTAGCAGTAGTTTGTTTGTGACCTAAAGATAATTTACGTCCTTCAACATCTAATTCTAATACAACTACGTCTAATTTTTCACCAACATTTACAAATTCAGATGGGTGTTTGATTTTCTTAGTCCAAGAAAGATCAGAGATGTAAATTAATCCATCGATACCTTCTTCTAATTCTACGAAAATTCCAAAGTTTGTAAAGTTTCTAACGATACCTGTATGTTTAGAACCTACTGGGTATTTAGCAGTGATATCAGTCCAAGGATCTTGAGTCAATTGCTTGATACCTAATGACATTTTACGGTCATCTCTATCTAAAGTTAAGATAACAGCTTCAACAACATCTCCAACTTTTACGAAATCTTGAGCAGAACGTAAATGAGTAGACCAAGACATTTCAGAAACGTGGATTAAACCTTCTACACCTTCAGCAACTTCGATGAAAGCACCGTAATCAGCGATTACAACTACTTTACCACTTACTTTATCACCAATTTTCAAATCAGCATTTAAAGCATCCCATGGGTGAGCGTTTAATTGTTTCAATCCTAATTGAATTCTTGTTTTCTCATCATCGAAATCAAGGATTACAACGTTTAATTTTTGGTCTAATTCAAGAACTTCACTTGGGTGGTTGATTCTACTCCAAGAAAGGTCAGTAATGTGAATTAATCCATCAACACCACCTAAGTCAATGAACACACCATAAGAAGTAATGTTTTTAACAACACCTTCTAATACTTGTCCTTTTTGTAATTGACCGATGATTTCTTTTTTCTGTACTTCAATATCCGCTTCAATAAGCGCTTTGTGAGAAACAACAACATTTTTGAATTCGTGATTAATTTTTACCACTTTGAATTCCATCATTTTGTTTACATATACATCGTAGTCTCTAATTGGCTTAACATCAATTTGAGATCCTGGTAAGAAAGCTTCAATTCCGAAAACGTCAACAATCATACCTCCTTTAGTTCTGCATTTTACAAAACCATTAACGATTTCTCCTGTTTCGTTAGCAGAAATAACTCTATCCCATGATTTGATAGTACGTGCTTTTCTGTGTGATAATACTAATTGACCTGTTTTGTCCTCACGGATGTCGATTAATACTTCAACTTTATCACCTACTTTTAAGTTTGGGTTGTAACGGAATTCGTTTAATGAAATAACACCTTCCGATTTTGCGTTGATATCAACGATAACGTCTCTATCTGTAATTCTAACAACTACACCTTCTACTACTTCTTCTTGATCTGTAGCGATGAAAGTTTTTGATACTAGTTCTTCGAATTCCAATAAGTTTTTCTCATCTACTGCATCGATACCTTCTTCGAAGTTATGCCAGTTAAAATTTGCTAAAAACTCTTCTTGTGATTTTAATTGTTCAGACATGCTGATTAAAAATTTGTATTCTGTGTTCTCTCGAGTTTCTCAAAGTGATAGAAAAAACAGAAGCTGTTTTACATAAATAGTTGATACCTAAAGGAAACTCTTATTCACCAAAAGGTGTGCAAAAGTAATTCTTTTATTTAAGATAACAAAATATTTATACTAAGATGTTGATTAGTAATTAAAAAAGAGGCTCAGAAGCGAAAAAACAAGCATTCTTGGAGGTATTCTTCCCGCTGTCATTCCAATCTTTTAGCCTCGTCCCAAAAGACGGTACTAAAAGGATTTTCCCTTCCATCGGGGCTAATTGGTTTTTATAGTGATTTATCAACAATAAAAAACCCGACAGTTTTCATGAACCTGTCGGGTTTAATTCTTCTATTACTTAATGTTTTAACACTTCAACTTCTTTAGGATTGTGTTCGTGTTTAAACAAAATTGCAAACGCTACGGCAATAATCAATGCATAAGTTGCGAAAGCCAACCAAATGGTATGCCAATCTTTCATCAAGATTACTTTATCAAATAACCCATCGGCACCAATTGTATTTCCTTGATTTTTTATAAACTCCAACATTTTTGAATTAGTCGTTCCTGTTTGTAAAAAATTTGCTAAGTCTGCAGTACTATGAAATGATTTTGTAAAAAAACGATCAATAGCCCATCCTGATGTAAAACTTCCCAGAATAGCTCCTATCCCATTGGTCATCATCATAAACAATCCTTGTGCTGAAGATCTATTTTTAGGATCTGTATGTGTTTCAACAAATAATGATCCCGATATATTAAAGAAATCAAAAGCCATTCCGTACACAATACAAGACAAAATAATCATCCATAATCCCTGAACAGGATCTCCAAACGAGAAAAGTCCAAAACGCAATACCCAAGCCAACATACTAATCAGCATAACTTGCTTGATACCAAATCTTTTCAAGAAAAACGGTATAGCAAGTATAAATAAGGTTTCAGAAATTTGAGAAATAGACATAATAATAGTAGAATATTTCACAACGAATGAATCTGTATATTTTGGGAAATGTTTGAATTCATCTAGAAAAACATCTCCATACGCATTAGTAAGCTGCAAAGCTCCTCCCAAAAACATAGAAAATATAAAGAAAAGAGCCATTTTGTAATCTGCAAATAACTTAAAAGACTCTAATCCTAGAGTTTCCATCAAGGAAGCATTCTCTTTAATTAATCTTTGTGGCTTACATGCAGGCAAAGTAAAAGAATAAATTCCCAACAATGCGGCAGCAACTCCAGCAATATAGAATTGATACTCCGTAGCTTTATTCCCTGACAAATTGGTAATCCACATAGCAACAATAAAACCAATTGTTCCAAAAACACGAATTGGTGGAAAATCCTTAACTACATCTTTATTGCTATTCTTTAAGGCATTATAAGATATCGAATTACTCAAAGCAATCGTTGGCATATAAAAACACATTGCCAAAAGCATTACATATATAAAGTTTGTTGGATTATCAACCATAGGAATGTAAAACAAAACTCCTCCATACAAAATATGAAGAGTTCCATATAATTTCTCAGCATTTATCCATCTATCAGCAATGATTCCTGTAAGAGTAGGCATAAAAAGGGAAGCTATTCCCATTGTACTAAAAACCAAACCAAATTGAGTTCCTTCCCATGCTTTGGTTCCAAACCAATAATTTGCAATTGTAATCAACCAAGCTCCCCAAACAAAAAACTGCAGAAAACTCATTAATGTTAACCTATTCTTAATTCCCATGAATTGTATTTTTATAAAAAAGTATATCAGCCTGTAAAACTAATATTAAAATTGAAATTAGCAACTATTTATTCAGCTTCTATAACATCATTTATTAATTCTAAAACAACATCAAATTGTTCTTTACGATCTAGGAAAGAATTATCAACTTCTATAGCATCATCTGCCATTACCAAAGGAGAATCAACTCTATGAGTATCAACATAATCGCGATCTACTACATTTTTCAAAACTTCTTCATAAGTAACAGAATCTCCTTTGGCCTGCAATTCGTCAAAACGTCTTTGTGCGCGGGTGTCTGCTCCTGCGGTCATAAATATTTTGAGTTCGGCATTCGGAAAAACAACCGTTCCTATATCTCTACCATCCATAATAATCCCTTTTTCTTTACCCATTTCCTGCTGTTGTTCTACTAATTTAGAACGCACTTCCGAAATAGCAGCTACTGCGCTTACAAAACTGGAAACTTCCAAGGTTCTGATTTCTGTTTCAACATTGACATCATTCAAATACATTTCCGCAAACCCCAGCTCAGGATTGAATTTAAAATGTAGCTTTATAGAAGGCAAGCTATTAACCAATTTTTCTTTATCTAAAAAATCAACTCCAATATAATTGTTTTGCATAGCAAATAACGCCACTGCTCGATACATAGCACCAGTATCTACATATACATATCCTAATTGTTTAGCGAGTTGTTTGGCTAAAGTGCTTTTTCCTGTGGATGAAAACCCATCTATTGCTACAATTATTTTTTTCATTCTTTATTTTAATATATAAGATTTAAAATCATTTTTTTCTATTCTTCCCAAAAAAGCATTCTTATTTGGAGTACTTTTTATTTAGCTTCTCAAATAACAAAGCCAGACCTTCACGCGCTTTATCTGATTGAACATTCGCAAAAAACACAAATGCTTTATCGGTATCTTTACAAATATACACTTGAGTTAGAAAAGACCCCGGAGTACCTTCATGCCACGAATATTTTAAATGGGTAGTTTCATCAGTTTCAGAATTCCAACCAAAAGAAAATTCAGGCAATCCATAATGCATAAAATTAAAATCTTCTGCTGATGCAACTTTAGATTTCCCTAATAAACCTTGAAGTTGCAACTGAACAAATTTAGTATAATCAGCCAAACTAACATTAATATTCCCCGCAGATGACAACCAATTCAATTTATAGTTATCAGAAGGATTTTCAGGTTCTAATTTTTCATTATGTCCCCATGTCTGTTTTATATCTTTGAAATTAGGTTGTCCAAAATCAAATTTTATTTTTAGTTTTTTTCCAAGTTCATTTACCAAAACAGCATACTGTTTCCCACTAGCTTTTTCAAGCATTAAACTAGCAATCACATAGCTTGGATTCGACCAATAAACTGAATATTTTTCTTTTGGAGGGTTTTGTTGCAAAATCCATGAGACAAATTCATAACGCTGCTGTTGTTCATCTCCATGTATTTCATTTTGACTTGGTTTTTCATTTGTATATGACCAACCTATAATTTTTGCTCGAAAGGTTAAAAGATCCTGTAATGTAACATTATAATAAGCTGGATTACTTTTCTTTTTTAACTCAGGATACAAATCAAAAAATTTAGTATTCCAATTGATTTTACCTTCTTTTACCAGCAATAAAGCGATATAACTAGTAACAGTCTTGGTATTTGAACCTATTCTGAATCTATCTGTTAATGCTGCCTTCGAATCTGAACCCTCTTTTTTATAGCCAAGAGCTTTCATTTCGATAATTTTATCCGAAGAGAGAACTGCATAATTCAGTTCAGGAATGCTGTATTTTTTTCTTATACTGTCGGCAAATTTTTCAATAGATTGTGCTTTAGAAAAATTAAAAATCAAACTAAAAAGTAAAGATAAAAGAATTGTTTTTTTCATAGGTTAAAATCACTGCACCGTATTTACTACATCCATTTAATAGTAAATACTTAAAATAATGTTTGTTTTAGAGTTGTCTATTATTTTTTCTATTCTTTCAAAGTATTTTTCATTAACCATCGGACAGCCATAACTATTGCATATATTTCTATCTTGCTCTTCATAAGGAACAGCCCAAAATTCATGCAGAACTATACTTCTACCAAAGGCATTGCTATTTGTTTTATCCAATCCATACAGTCTATATGATTTCCCATATTGCCCATAATAATGATTGCCTATGGAATATTTCCCCAATGATGTACAGCGAGAATTATTTATATTGCTGAATTTTAGCTTTCCCGGAATTCCGGTTTCTGATCCTGAACCGTGAGCAACTAATCCTTCATCAATAATTTTATCATTCTTCAAATCATAAACAAAAAAACGATTTTTACCCGATTGAATTTCCATATCAATAAAAAAAGCAATTTCTTTATTGTATTTCGAATTACTATTAATAAGTCCTTTTACTTCTTCTATTTGATTATTCAGTTTTATATCGGTTGAACCACCTCTATAATTCTTATTAAAACTAGAAAAAACAAACCCTATAAAAATTAAGCCAAAAAATATTTTTCTCATCACCATCTTCATTTTTAAATTATACTTTTTTTATGCATTTCTGTTAGCGTCAATCAACTCCTCTACCGTTTTTTAAATCATTCCAGAAAGTTAATTGTCAGTCCAAACAGACTTGTATTCCCTGCTAAAGTATATTTAGAATAGGAATAATTGAATTTTAATTTATTTAATTTAAGACCAAACCCCAATGAAAGCCCTGAAAAATTGCGCTGATCTTGAATTTGCAATTCTGTTCCTCTTCTAAAATTATAACCCAGTCTAAGATTAAAAGCTCTTTTAGGAAAAAGCTCGATACCAAAAATCATATGCCGCAAGGCGTTGTTAAAAACGGAAACTTTTTCTTCAGTTACACTCCCGTCTATTGACGTTTCTGAATTAACTGGATTCGAAAAAGCCAAATTCCATTGTTGTAAATTCTCTAATGTAAAATGCCAGCGAATAGACACATTTTCTAATTCTTGAGATACTCCTGCTATTATTTCTAAAGGCAAGTTTTCTCTCGTACCATCATAAGACGTAAATTGCGTTCCTATGTTCATTATAGTCAAACCCCAATTTATATCATTTTTTTCATCTATATATAAAAAACCTAAATCTATTGCACCTCCAAATGAATTGTAACTCTCTAAAGTAGATTCGATAAATTTAGCATTGGCTCCAACATGTATATCAGTATAAGGAATATTGTAAGCATAACCAAAAGAAAGAGCTATTTCGCTACCTTTAAATTCAGATGTAGGCAACCCATTTTCATCATATCCATCAAACTTTCCATAATTTATATAATTTACTCCCGCCTGAAATGTCTGCAAATGTTGATCATATGTATAAGCATATGAAGCCGTACCGTAAGTAACCTCTTTATAGTAATTCCCGTAATTTAATGCCAAATGATTGTTCATTTCTTCATTTATAGTTGCCGGATTAAATAAGGCTTCATTGACATCTTCATCATAAATAGTAACCGTCTTCCCTCCCAAGGCAGCTTGCCTGGGTGATGTAACCAAATTTAAGAACCCATAAGTATGCTTCCCTCCTATTTGACCGTATGACACGGTAAAAACAAAAAACAAATAAAATAACAAAAGTTTTTGGGACATGCTTAAAACGCTATTTCTAATATATAAAACGCAGTTGCGAAGATAAAATTATAAAACAATAAATTACTTAATTAAATTATAAAACAATAAATTCCAAACTCCAATTAATACAATTGGGGCTTGGAATTTTATAAATCATCCAAAATAATCCATTTCGGGATTGAAATTTTAGTTTTTGTTATTTCAAATCTTTGGCATTTTTGACTTTGTCTTTAGTTATCGCTAACTCTAAAACTTCGCCCATTTCTTTTACATAATGAAATGTAAGACCTTCTAAATATTCAGGTTTGATTTCATCAACATCACTTTTATTTTCATGACATAAAATGATTTCTTTAATATTAGCTCTTTTTGCTGCCAATATTTTTTCTTTTATCCCTCCTACTGGCAATACTTTTCCGCGTAAAGTAATCTCACCTGTCATGGCCAAGTTTTTCTTCACTCGTTTTTGAGTAAATAATGATACTAAAGAAGTCAACATTGCAATTCCTGCACTAGGTCCATCTTTTGGAGTAGCTCCTTCCGGAACGTGTAGATGAATGTTGTATTTAGAAACCATTTCAGGATTCAATCCCAAGATTTCAGCATTCGCTTTAATGTATTCTAAAGCAATTGTTGCTGACTCTTTCATTACTGTTCCTAAATTCCCTGTAATAGTCATTATTCCTTTACCTGGAGAAATCAGTGATTCTATAAAAAGAATGTCACCACCAACACTTGTCCAAGCTAATCCTGTAACTACACCGGCAACATCATTACTTTCGTATTTATCTCTTTCTAATCGAGGTACACCAAGTACTTTTACAATATCTTCATCAGTTACTTTATTGTTATAAGGTTCATCCATGGCAACTGATTTTGCAGCATTTCTAATGATTTGTGCAATCTTGTTTTCTAATCCACGAACGCCAGATTCACGAGTATATCCTTCTACAATTTTTTCCAATTGTTTTTTTCCAATTGTCAAATCTTTAGCTTTCAGACCGTGTGCCTCAAGTTGTTTTGCGAACAAATGTTTACGGGCAATTTCTACTTTCTCTTCAATAGTATACCCTGACATTTTTATAACCTCCATACGATCTATTAATGCTGGCTGAATAGCTGACATATTATTAGACGTTGCAATAAACATTACTTTAGATAAGTCATATCCCATTTCCAGAAAATTATCATAAAAAGAATTGTTTTGCTCTGGATCTAAAACCTCTAATAAAGCCGATGAAGGATCTCCGTTATGACTAGATGACAATTTATCAATTTCGTCTAAAACAAACACTGGATTAGATGTTCCCGCTTTCTTTAAACTTTGAATAATTCTACCTGGCATTGCTCCTATATAGGTTTTTCTATGTCCACGAATCTCTGCTTCATCACGCAATCCTCCTAATGAAATACGAACATATTCCCTTCCCAATGCTTTTGCAACAGACTTACCAATTGAAGTTTTACCAACACCCGGAGGTCCTGTTAAACAAATAATTGGTGACTTCATGTCATTTCTTAATTTAAGCACAGCAAGATGTTCGATCATTCTCTTTTTAACCTCTTCTAATCCAAAATGGTCTTTATCTAAAACTTTTTGAGCATGCTTCAAATCAAAATTATCTTTAGAAAATTCACCCCAAGGCAACTCTAAAAACAATTCTAAATAATTTCTTTGAATACCAAAATCCGGAGCTTGTGGATTCATGCGACGCATTTTTGACAATTCCTTATCAAAATGTTTTTTTGTCGTTTCATCCCATTTTTTGGTTTGGGCTTTCAGACTCATTTCGTCCATTTCTTCCTCCTGCGAAACGCCTCCCAATTCTTCTTGGATGGTTTTCATTTGCTGATGCAAGAAATACTCTCTTTGTTGCTGATCTAAATCAAAACGAACTTTAGATTGAATATCATTCTTTAATTCCAATTTTTGCAACTCTACATTCATAAAGCGCAAAGCTTCCAAAGCTCTATCTTTCAAGCTATTAATCGATAATAAATCTTGTTTTTCTTTAACAGACAAATTCATGTTAGAAGAAACAAAACTGATTAAAAATGAAGGGCTTTCAATGTTTTTTATAGCAAAAGTAGCCTCTGATGGAATATTAGGACTTTCAGTTATAATCTGAACTGCTAGTTCTTTTATCGAATCAAGAATTGCACTAAATTCAGAATCTTTTTTTGCAGGTCTTTTTTCAGGAACGTCTTTAATTTTAGCTGTAAGATATGGCTCCTCAGCAACTACTTCGGTTATTTCAAAACGTTTTTTTCCTTGCAGGATTACTGTAACATTACCATCTGGCATTTTTAAAACCCTCAAGATTCGGGCTACAGTTCCTACTTTATTAATATCGTCTTTTGTAGGATCTTCATCTTCTTCATTGATTTGTGAAACTACCCCAATTACTTTTCCTGCAGCATTGGCATCATTAATCAATTTTATCGATTTATCTCTTCCAGCCGAAATAGGAATAACCACTCCTGGGAATAAAACAGTATTTCGTAATGGCAATATAGGCAAAGAATCCGGCAATTCTTCATTATTCATTTCCTCCTCATCTTCAGGAGTCAATAACGGAATTAATTCGGCTTCAGAATCAAATTCTTGAAGTGACAGATTGTCAATAGTAAGGATTTTATGATTTGACATAGTATAGTTTAAGTCTTTTTGTCATTAATTTTTTAAATCGGAATGCAAATATAAGGCATCATAACAATATTTAGAGATAATATTGATGTATAAATACTGTATTATATTTAGGAGTAAAATAGGGCAATCATTGTGCCAAAATAATTAATTGCTTAGCAAATTTTACATTACTTCTTTATTTCAAAAAAACATACAATAAATTTAAAGCACAAAAAAACCCAAAACTTTTATTTTGGGTTTTTCGTTTTAAAATTTAAAATTAAAAAAATGCTATTTTATTACACTTGATTTAAGTTCACTAATAGATCCAGCATTATCTATTTTAATTAGACCCACATTTTTGGCAATCCAATAATTTGTTACAATTTCAGAAGTAGCTTGCCCACTAATAGAAGGATTTTGTACTAAACTAAATTTTATCACATCTTTATAAGTTATACCGTTTATAGTCAAAGTCAAATTTTTCTCTAAAATTTTCCCTGTGCAATTTACATTTGTAACAATGCTTGGAAAATTAGCAATATTATAACTTGTAGTAGTACTATAACTGCCAGTCCAAGTTTGGTTTGCCTCTAAATAATCTTTAAAAAGAATAAATTCATATCCTGTAATCTTACCCTTCATTCCGTTTACATCAATATTTATATCCCCAATTTTAATATAGTAATCACCTTTATTTTTCTTAATCCAAACTGATGCTTGTCCTGCAATAGAAGAACCAAATGCTGCCATTTGGTTAAATTTATAATATTTAGCTCCATTAATTTCATCAATTCCAATAATTTTCATAGAAGTCTCTTCACCATTTTGAGCATAAACCCAATTATTGTCTACAGTTGTTGGCCAATAATCTCCAGTTGAATTTTCTGCTACTGGTGCATCATCAGAAGAGTCATTACTACATGCAGTAAAAAAGAACGTTGCTAAAAGCGATAATAAAAACGAAGTTGTAAAATTTTTCATAATTTGTTTAAGAATTTAGCCGTCAAAAGTAATATTATTTGTACTACAAAAAAAAATATCACAAGTTATATTTTACAAATTGAAAAAATATCTTTTTTGTTTGCAAAACCCCATTGGTCAGCAGTTGTTTATGTGAATGATAGCAATGGTGCACTTTTGTCACAGTGCTTTGTAGTACCAAAAAAGCACGAAACGCATAGCAAGACTAGTTGGAATACGCCAAACTAAAATGCTGCATCAAAAAAACAATGAATTATTTTTATAAAACTGTAACAAACCAAAAAATAACATGTCTTTTATAATAAACCATTAACTACTGCTTGAGCTTAACCAACCAAAATATCGAAGAATTAATTACGCTTTGCAAAGAGAATAATCAGAAAGCACAATTTGAGATTTATAATCGCTATTGCAAGGCGATGTATAATGTGGCCTATCGAATTGTGAAAGACGAACATTTTGCCGAAGATGTCATGCAAGAAGGTTTCTTGAAAGCATTTACCAAAATAAATGATTTCAAGCAAGAAGTAGCTTTTGGAGCTTGGCTGAAACGGATAATTGTAAATTATAGCATAGATTTTTATAAAAAAAACAATCCATTTAAAACAGAAGATTTTGAAAAATCACTTTATAAACTAGAAGAATCAGAAAATGATTGGGGAGAAAAATTAGATTTTAATGATCTAAAAGTCAAACAGGTTTTAGACGCCATTCAGTCCTTGAAATACAATTACAGCATGGTTCTAACCTTATTCTATATTGAAGGTTATGACCAAGAAGAAATAAGTGAAATTCTTAAGATTAGTTATGCCAATTGCAGAACAACATTAAGCAGAGCTAAAGAAAATTTAAGAAAAAAACTAAATGAGATATGAAAATGAAAAATGAAAATGAAAAGTTAGATCAATTATTTGAAAATTTAGAAAACCAATGGGACATTCATGAAATGGATAGTCAACATAGTAATCGATTTTCAGAAAAATTGGCTCTTAAAAAACGAAAAAAGAATTTTGGTTACATCTATGCCATAGCTGCATCTGTAGTTGTCATGCTTGGAATTGCATTGCTTTATACCAATAATGACAAACCCAAAGAATTAAAATTTGCTTCTAAAGAGACCAAGCAAACCGACTCTATTTTTACCGTTTTGATTGAACATCAATTAGAACAAGTTAAAGCTAAAAAATCACCAGAAAACGAAAAAATCATAAATGATGCATTGCAGCAGATGAAATCGTTAGATAGTGATTATGAAAAAATCAAGCACGAATTGGAAGTTAATGGTGAAAGCAAACCAATTATTTATGCTATGATTAGCAATCTTCAAACCCGAATTTCATTTTTGCAAAATGTTTTAAAGCATATTGACGAAACAGAAAAACTTAAAAACTTAAACGATGAAAAAACAATTTAACATACTGCTATTACTACTGTTATTTATTCCTTTTTTAGGATTTTCGAATGAGGATTTTACCTATTCAAAACAAAAAACTATCAGCAAAGCTTATATCGTGAATAGCGATGCCGGAGTAAATATTGACAACTCTTATGGGAATATTTTTGTCACCACTTGGAATGAGGACAAAATTGAAATTGAAGTTCTTATCAAGGTTAGCGGTGATAACGAAAAGTGGGTCAACCAAAAATTAGCAGGAATCAATGTAGATTTTATTGGTCTAAAAAACATGGTTACCGCCAAAACTGTCTTTGATAACATCGGCTTGAAAGGTAATGGAAGAAATAACAATTTTGAGGTTAATTACACCGTAAAAATCCCAAAAAACGGAACTGCAAAACTCAATAATAAGTATGGGGATATACGAACTACAGATCTCTTTTCTACAACTGATATCAATTGCAAGTACGGAAGAATTAATTTAGGCAAATTAAACGGAAACAACAATGCGATTCAGATTAGTTATTGCCCAAGTTCTACTATTGAATCCTTAAAAAATGCCGCAATAACCTCTAAATATTCAAACTTAAAAATAAATGAAGTATCCAAGCTGGACTTGCTTTCAGAATATTCTGAAATTGAGATCAATGAGGGTAATGATGTAAAATACAACAGCAAATACGGAAGTGTCAAAATTAAGAAACTCAATTCATTAGATGGTATTGGAAATTATTTGACCATTGATGTTGGCTCTTTATCCAATCAATTGAAACTAAACACAAAATACAGTAACATCTCTGTTGATGCCATTCAAGCCAAAGCCAATAATGTAAACATCGTAGCTGGATATACCGGTGTAGATATTGGTTTCCAACCTAATTACAGCTTTGATTTTGATGTATCTGTAAAATTTGGCGACTTTAGATATGACAATGAATTGAGTGTAAATTCTAAAGAGGAAACCAATAATAGCAAAAGAGTTAGTGGTTTTTTTAAGAAAAAAGGTGAAAACAAAGTTTCAATCACATCAGATTACGGCAATGTAAAATTGTTTAAAAAAGAAGTACAATAGCGGTTTCAATCATCTATAAAAATCAAAAATCATGTTCAATCAATAATTTTTAATCTATGAAAAAATCAATTCTATTATTAGCATTAAGTATTCTATCCTTTACAATAAATACAAATGCACAACAGTCATCTGGCAATAAAATAAAAGGAAACGGAAAAATAATTACCGAGAAGCGAACTACTGCAGAATATGACGGAATCTATGTTTCTGGCTTTTTTGATGTGGTTTTGGTTTCCGGAACAGAAGGAGCAATATCTATCAAAGGAGAAGAAAATTTACTTCCTCATATCAAAGTTGAAGTAGAAGGGAATATATTGAAAATTTATTCAGAGAAAAATCTCCATTTTAGCACTAAGAAAAATATCGTATTGACTGTACCTTTTGAACAAATAAGTTCTGTATCCCTTTCCGGATCAGGAGATATTGTATCTAAAAACACTATTATCTGTCCTACATTCAAAGCTAAATTATCAGGTTCTGGTGATTTGACATTAGATGTTAAGACAACTGATTTTGAAACCAATTTGAGTGGCTCTGGAGATGTTGTCTTAACTGGTAGTTCTGATAATTTAGTTTCTAAAACCTCAGGTTCAGGAGATGTAGACGCTATTAATTTGATAACAAAAAAAGCGAATCTGACGATTTCGGGTTCTGGTGATATGAAAGCAAACTGTAGTGAGAGTTTATTTGCCAGAGTTTCTGGTTCTGGTGATATAACTTACAAAGGTAATCCAAAGACTAAAGACACAAAAGTTAGTGGCTCTGGTGATATTTCCAAAATATAATTTATGGTAAGCACAGTTATTACAATTACAACCAATAACTAAACCTAGCTACCTCAACTAATTACTTGACACATCATTAAGGGGCTTTACTTCAAAGCCTCTTTTTTTTGGAACCCTATTCAATAAAAAAATACCAATTGCAAAGAATACAGCCAAAAATACAATTGCCAATCTTGGACTTCCGGTGATTTGATCAATAGCACCATATACGCACATCCCAATTACAATTCCAATCTTTTCGGTAACATCATAAAAACTAAAAAAGGAAGCTGTATCTTCTGTTTCAGGCAACAGTTTAGAATAGGTTGAACGGGATAATGCCTGAATTCCTCCCATAACTAGCCCAACTAATGCGGCCATTATATAAAATTGATTTGGAGTTACAATAAAATAAGCCGCAGAACAGAGTATCATCCAAAAACAATTGATAACAATAAGAGTTGGAATATTCCCATATTTTTCTGAAGCTTTTGATGTCAAAATTGCACCTACAACTGCCACTATTTGAATTAATAAAATACAGATGATTAATCCCGTTTGACTTTGACTTTTTGACTCCCAAGCAATTTCTTGTGATCCAAAATATGTAGCAATAAGCATTACGGTTTGAACAGCCATGCTGTAAACAAAAAAGCTTGTCAAATATCTTTTTAATGGAATGTTCTCTTCTAATAATCTCCAAACCTTTTTTAATTCATTAAAACCATTAAACACAACAGCTTTGGTCACTTTTCGGTTTGTGTTTTTATTTCCTTTTGGCAAGAAATAATAGGTATATTGACTAAATAGAATCCACCAAATTCCAACCATGACAAAGGAATATTTCATTGCTTTCATAGCTGCTTCTCCTTTAGTGCTTCCTGTTATTCCAAAAGTATCGGGCATCAATACCATACCAAGATTTACTATTAGCAAAATCACACTCCCAATGTATCCAAGAGAATATCCTTTGGCACTTACAGCATCTTGTTGCTCTGTAAAAGCAATATCAGGCAAATAAGAATTATAGAACACCAAACTTCCCCAAAAACCTATTAAACCGAAAAAGTAAAAAAATAATCCAACATAGATGTTCTCTAAACTAAACCAATTCAAACCAATGCATGAAAGAGCTCCTGTATAACAGAAGAATTTCATAAAGGATTTTTTATTTCCTACATAATCAGCGATTCCAGATAATAATGGTGAAAAAATAGCAACCATCAAAAAGGCAGCGGCTGTAACAAAACTAATTAAAGCTGAATTTTTTAGGTTCATGCCAAAAACAAAAATGTAATGGTCTCTATCCGAAAATAAAGATTCATAGAAAATTGGAAATATTGCTGAGGATATCACTAATGGGTAAACTGAATTTGCCCAATCATAAAATGCCCAAGCGTTTAATAGCTTCTTACTTCCTTTTGCTAAATCTGCCATGATTTTTGTTTTTTATTTTGCGAATTTATCTATTTTTTAATTGCAATTGCAAAAAACACAACTAATTCACATATTAATTTTTCAATAATAAATTATTACTATTTTTTTAATCAATATGATTTATAAAAAAAGCTATTCTTAAATGAATAGCTTAAATAGTTCTAAAAATTCAATTAATTACACTTGGTAATTATTTATATACAGCATTCACTTTCGCTGCTGTTGCTCTAGCTTCAGGAATCAATGCCTGTAGATTTGCCATTCTAGTGGCATCAGATGGATGTGTACTAAGAAATTCCGGTGGTGATTGTCCCGCTGATTGGGCTGCCATTCTTTGCCAAAAAACAATAGCTTCATCCGGATTATAACCTGCTATTGTCATTAAAGTAAGTCCTATTTTATCAGCTTCACTTTCATGACTTCTGCTAAATGGAAGCATTACTCCTACTTGAGAGCCTATACCATAGTATTGTTGCCACATTTGTTGTGTTTCGGCACTTTGTTTACCAGTTGCTGCAGCTACTCCTATTGCACCCAATTCTTGCAATTGAGTGGCACTCATTCTTTGCGCTCCATGGTTTGCCAAAGCATGTGAAACTTCATGACCCAAAACTGTTGCCAGACCAGCTTCATTTTTAGTTACAGGCAAAATTCCTGAATAAACAACGATTTTTCCTCCCGGCATACACCATGCATTAATTTCCTTACCTTCAACTAATTTATACTCCCATTGATATCCATTCAAATATGCGGATTGTCCTAGATAGGCTAAATATTTTTCAGCAGCCCTTCTAATTTTTGATCCAACTACTTCTACACTTTGGGCATCTGCAGTTCCTGTGATTATTTTATTTTCCTTCAAAAAAGTTCCGTATTGTTGAAATGATGATGGAAATAATTCACTGTTTGAAACAAAATTAAGCTCTTTTTTTCCTGTGATAGGATTAGTTGCACAAGAATAAATTAAACCAATTACACCTACTCCTATTAATAAATACTTTTTCATGACTTTGAGATTAAATATCATTACAAAATTACATATTTAACGCGTTAGGTGTAAATAATTTTGCCACATAGAAATGTAGAATTTTTACTATCCAAAAAGAATTTGATAGATGTTTTACTTTTCACATTCATCTCTGACAACTTGAGTAAAATTGAACAAAGGCTTATCAAATAGCATTTAAAACATTTTATCTCCCGTTATCTCTGTATTTTAAATAAATGAAAAGGTAATTCATGTGAAAGTTCTACATAATTCCATTCTTTATCCCATAAATACGTATTTCCTGTAAGCAAATCAGAAACGTTTATAGCTTGGCTTCCTATTTCTTTTACAGGTAATTTTACCATCGCTTTACCAGTATGAAATGCATCTAAACTTACAACCATCAATGTCTCGTTTTGTTTATCATCATCAAACTTGTAATATGCTATCATTTGCTCATTATTAGTCTCACAAAAAATAATATTACTGGTTTGCTGCAAAGATGCTTGCTCTTTTCTTATCGCATTAATACGACTTATTATTGATGTTAGCTTGTTTTGTTTGTTCCAATCCCAATGGTAACACTGGTATTTTTCTGAATCTAAATATTCTTCTTTTCCATGTCCTAATGGTGTACAAGCCATATATTCGAAAACAGGTCCATAAATCCCAACACTAGAACTTAAAGTGGCTGCAAGGAAATATTTATGCAAATGCACTGATTCATTCCCACTTTGCAATGCATAAGGATTAATATCTGGCGTGTTAGGCCAAAAATTGGGTCTATAAAATTCTTTTAATTCCGTTTGAGTTAGCTCCTCAACATATTCTGTTAATTCCTTTTTAGAATTTCTCCATGTAAAATAAGTATACGATTGGCTAAAACCTTGTTTAGCCAATTCATTCATAATTTTTGGGCGTGTGAAAGCTTCTGACAAGAACAAAACGTCTGGATGTTTCTTCTTAATTTCTGAAATCAGCCAACCCCAAAAATAAAAAGGCTTTGTGTGTGTATTATCAACTCTATAGATTTTGATATTGCATTCTTCAATCCAAAATAAAGCAACATCCAGTAGTTCTTTCCAAAGATTTTTCCAGTCTCTGGTTTCAAAATATATGGGTAGGACATCTTGGTACTTTTTAGGAGGATTTTCGGCATATTGCACCGTTCCGTCTGGTCTCCATTTAAACCATTGGGGAAAATCTTTTATATAAGGATGGTCTGGGGCTACTTGAAGTACATAATCCATAGCGACTTCGATCCCTAAATCTTGCGCTTTTTGTACTAATTGTTTAAAATCATCTATAGAACCTAACTCGGGATGAGTCGATCTGTGTCCTCCATGATGAGAACCAATTCCCCAGGGAGAACCAACATCTCCAGATACTGATCTGGTGGCATTATTTTTACCTTTTCGATTTATTTCACCTATTGGATGAATTGGCGGAAAATATAATGTATCAAATCCCATTGCTGCAACTCGTGGCAATAGCTTTTCGCAATCTTTGAAAGTACCATGCTTTCCTTTTTCTGCTGAGGCAGAACGAGGAAAAAACTCATACCAAGTACTAAATAATGCTTTTTTTCGATCTACATAAACTCTTAATTCATTGGATTTGTTTGCTAATAATCGGACTGGATATTTTTTGAATATTCGGATTAATTCATGAGATTTTGCTTCTCTTATCGCATTTTCATATTCAGATTCTGTTGCAAAATAATGATTCAATTGATTCAGATATTCTTTCTCGGAAGCATTAACAAAATCTAGAATCGCCCGAACATACTCAGCTCCCTCTAACAACTCAGATTGCACATGCTGATTGTCATTAATTTTACGTTCTATACCATGTTGCCAGTTTAGTGCATAATCTACCCATCCTTCAATGCAATAGGTGTAAAAACCTTGTTTCTCGACTTTAAACTCTGCAATCCATTCGTCATTATGAGTGGGAGTCATTCTAACTTCTTTCCAATTATTAGAAGATTCATGTTTGAATTTCACACAACATTCCAAAACGTCATGCCCATCAGAAAATACGTCTGCAGTAACCACTACTTTCTGTCCCACAATTCTTTTAATTGCAAAACTACTACAATCTAATTGTGGCAAAACATTTTCGATTATTATCCGAGTTTGATTCTGCATTTTTATACTTTTTTAATACTTAAAAATAGTAAATATTATGCTTTCAAGAAACTTAAAAAAATAAATAATCCTTTTTTAATTTTATATTAATCTTTTAAAAACAAGCTATTTAATAGTAAAACCATCTGAAATAACAGCTCCTTTTCTAATAACGATAATTCCTCCTTTGATGCAATACAATTCATTTGTAGTATCAGCCAAATGTTTACCTCCTTTTATATAAACATCATTTCCTATTCTACAATTTTTATCTACAATAGCATTATATATAAAGCATCTTTCTCCTATACCAATCAATGGTTTATTATTTTTTATATCCTCGTTGATATCATCAATATGCTGATAAAAATCATTACCCATT